>JAUHYB010000109.1 GCA_030426745.1 bacterium | reverse complement strand
GCGCTCGTTCGTCCAGACGCGCGTGTCGGCGACGATCACGAGCGAGCCGCGGGACAGCTCGTACAGCGCGGCGAAGGGCGCGCCGTCGCCGTCCTCGAGCAGCACGACCGCGTCCGCGCCCTCGACGCGCCGCGGCAGGCCGCGCTCGGCCTCGAAGTCCGCGCGCAGCGCCTCGCCGGCGGGCGTGTACAGCGCGTCGTTCGCGCGCGGCGCGGCGAAGCGGTCGTCGTCCCACTCGACGCCGACGCCCTCGCGCAACCACTCCTCGACCGAGAGCCCGACCAGCGCGCGGCCGCCGCCGTCCAGGAACTCGCGGTAGTGCGACAGGTGCCGCGGGTCGGCGGGCGACTCGGGGGTGACGACCTCGTCGTCCGGGAACACGTCGAAGGCGTCGAGCTCGTCCTCGTCCTCCCCCTCGTCCTCGGACGGGAGGTCGCTCGCGAAGCCGAAGCGCGCCTCTTGCACGACGAGCAACGAGTCGAGGTCCGCCAGCGACGCGGGCGCCTGGCGCCAGGACAACACGCGGTGGCCGTAGGACTCCAGCAACAGGAAGGCGCCGCGCCGCCCGTGCGCCGAGTAGGACATCGAGCCGGCCTTCGAACCGCCGCCGCCGCCGTCCAGGTAGCCGACCAGCGCGATCGCCAGCACGAGCGCGCCCAGGACCGCCCCCACCCATCGGATGACGCGCGTCAACATCAGGCGTGCGCCTCCAGCAAGCGCTCGCAGACGAGCTGGAACTCGCGGACCTCGTCGGGGCCGCTGGGGCGCCGGCCGAAGCTGTGCTCGTCCAGGCGGCCGACCATCGGCGACAGCGCGCGCGAGACCTCGGGGCGCGGCTCGCCGCGGTCGAGCAACTCGCGGTTCGTCCAGGCGTCGCGGTACTCCAGGTCGCCGCGCTCGCCCAGCCCGACGACCAGCGCGAAGAACTCCAGGCGCAGCGCTTCGATCCAGTCGCCGCGCGCCGCCGCCTCGCGGGCGAGCGCGCGCAGCTCGGCGACGCGCGAGGTGACCGACGCCGCCGCGGGCGCGACGCGTTCACGCGCGCGGCCGCGGAACCGGCGCGCGACCAGCAGCGCGACGAGCAGGATCGCCACGACGAGCGCCGCGATCACCAGCGTCTGCGTCAGCGCCTGCCAGTCGATCGACGAGCCGCCGGGCACGCCGGCGCCGCCCGCGGTCGCGTCGTCGCCGCCGAACAAGCGGCGCAGCCAGTCGGCGATCGCGTCGCTGATCCCGTCCAGCCAGTCCACGATGCGCTTCATCGTGCGCCCGATCCAGCTGTCGGAAGCGGTGCGGTCGCCGCGCGGGTCCTGCGCGTAGTCGCGCAGCCCCAGGATGCGGTCGGCGCGCGCGGCGGCCTCGCCGGGATCCGCGCCGCCCCCGCCGTCGAAGAACCGCCGGCGCCACGCCTCCGACGACCCCGCGTCCGACGCGGCGTCCTGCGCGAGGCGGACCAGCGCGGGGCCGATCATCGACGACCCTCGGGGAAGCGCTCCGCGAGCCGCGCGAAGAGGTCCGGCGCGCGGCGGCGCACCAGGAGGTCGATCTGTCCGCGCCCCATCAACGCGGCCGGCAATGCGACCCCGGCGCCGAACAGCACGAACGACAGCGGCCGCAGGACGGCGCGCGCCGTGCTGAAGTCGACGTTCGCGAGGTCGCTCAGGACGCGCGACGCCTCGTCACCGTTCAGCACGCCGCCCAGGACGAGCGGCAGCGCCGCGAGCAGCCCGCCGGACGCCAGCGTCTGGATCCAGGCCGTGAAGCGCTTCGACCGCGCCGTCATGCGCCACGACGAGCGCAAGGCCGCGATCGGCCCCAGGCCCTCCTGCGCCGCGGCGACCGGCGCGTGGCTCCAGCGGTACCACAGCCGCAGCCCGAACGGGACGATCGGCGTGCCCACGAGCACCGCGAGGAAGGCGACGACGAAGGACACCGGTAACGCGCGCGCGAAGCCGCCCAGCCCGGCGCGCGACGGCGTCGACCCGGGGAACCACAGGCCCGCGGCCGCGCCGGTCAGCGCGATGAACACCCAGGCGACGACGACGAACAGCGACCAGGCGAGCACGGTCGACAGCGGCGAGCTCTCGCGCGCGGCGAAGTGCAACGCGTTCACCGCGCCGGTGCCCAGGAACAGCGCGACGCCCGCCAGCAGCGGCAGGACCAGCACCCGCCGGCGCAGCCCGATCAGGCCCTCGTCCAGGAGGCGGCCCAGGTCGAGCGGCTGCGGGAAAGCGCCGGCGAGCGCTTCCTCGCGCGGCGCGTCCTCCGCGTCGCCCAGCTTGACGAAGTCGTCGGTCTGCGAGCCGGACAGCGACATGGGTCAGCGGGACGTCGGTCCGTGGAGCATCGATCGGCGGGACATCGATCAGCGCGTCGTCGGTCAGAGGTTCCCGAGGCGGATCGCGTCCGTCGGGCAGTTGCGCGCGCAGGCGTGGTCGCGCGTGCACTCGTAGTTCGCCAGCTTGCGGACCGTCGCCCGCTCGGCTCGCGCCCAGTACGCGTCCGTCTCGCACACCATCTCGCACATGCCGCAACCGATGCAGCGCGCGGGATCCAGGTGGATGCTGACGAAGTCGCGCGGCTGCGCGGGACACGTCAAGCCTTCGATGATCGTCGTCGGCACCAGGTCGCGCGTCGCCGCGTGCGACGTCAGGACGCGCAGCGCCTCTTCCTCGCCGCGCCGCACGATGTCCGCCGTGTCGGTGAAGTCGAAGCGCGACAGGTGGCCGACCTTGGGCTGGATCAGCACCGTCTCGTAGTCGACGTGCATGTGCAGCGAGTGCTCGACCAGCACTTCTTCGACGATCTCGAAGGCGCGGTACATCGTCGACAGCACGCGCGACTTGTAGTCGGGGGTCTTCGACGTCGACTTGACGGACAGGTCGACCGCGATCACCAGGTCCGCGCCCAGCGTCTTCGCGAAGCGCAGCGGCACCGCGTCGACGATGCCGCCGTCCATGTAGTGGAAGCCGTCCTTCTGGTACGGCTCGAACACGCCCGGCAGCGAGCACGACGCGTACACGGCGTCGGTCAGCGGCACCTCGTCGAACCCCGGCGTGCCGAAGAACACGTTGCCGCCGTTCTCGAGGCGCACGGCGTTGCAGAAGAACGGCACGTTCAGGTCCGCGAAGCCGACGTCGGGCAGGATCTCGCCCAGCCGCTGCTGGAAGGTCTCGCCGCGGTACATCGACGGCGCGCGCGTGCCCTTCAGCAGGAGCTTCACCAGGTTCAGCTGGAAGTAGTCCTCCTTCTGCACGCTGGCGAGGATCTCCTCCATCTCCTCGATCTCGCGCCCCGCCGCGGCCATCGCGCCGACCAGCGAGCCGATCGAGGTCCCGACGATCGCGTCGTACTGGATGCCCAGCGTGCGCATCGCGCGCAGCACGCCGACGTGCGCCGTGCCGCGCATCCCGCCTCCGCCCAGCACGAGCACCGTGCGCGGCCGTCGGCCGGAGCCGCGCCCGGGCATGCGCAGCGTCGTCGTGGGTTCGTGTCCGTTCTCGGCGTCGGTCAAGGCTGTCCCTCCGGGGCGCCATTGAAGGGGCTGGCCGCCGCGAAGTCCACGGCGGCGACGCGTGTTCGGTGTGCGGAGCCGCGCGACCGGGCGGCATCGACCGGCGCGGGCTTGTGGAGCGCGCGCCGATCGCGCAGCTTGTCCGGCCGCATGCCCCCCTCCGACGCCTGGGAGCGCTTCGCGCGCGCCGACGCCGCCGTCCACGACCGCGCCCGGGACGCGGCCGTGCGGCGGTACGTGCGCGAGGAGCTGTCGCCCTTCTCGAAGCACTACCGCGCGGCCTTCGAGCGCGCCGGCTTCGACGCGCGCGGCGTGCGGGGCGCGGCGGACCTCGCGGCGCTGCCCGCGACGACGCCCGGCGACCTCCTGCGCGCGCAGGCGCTGGAGGCGCACCGCACCGACTTCCTGCTGCGTCCGACGGCGGACGCGGTGAAGGCCGAGTGGTCCTTCGGCCGCAAGTTCCTGCTGGGCGTCGGCGGGCGGCGCGCGCACGCGCAGCTGGGGCGCACGTACCTGCCCTGCACGCGGACGCGCGAGGCGGCGCTCGGCCCGGGCGACGACGCGGACGGCGAGGTCGTCGTCGAGCACACGCGGTCGGACCTCGAGTTGCTCGGCGAGTTCGGCGCGCGGGCGTTCGGCCTGCTCGGGCTCGACCGGCCGTCGGAGCGCACGCTGTCGCTCGTCTCCGGCGCCGCCGCCTCCGGCCCCGCCGCCGCCACCGGCATCGACGCCTGGGCCGTGCTGCAGGCCGGCTGGCAGTCGGGCGCGCACGTGGCGCACGACCTCGACCCGCGCGACGCGGCGCGCGTCGCGGAGTACGCGCCGACGGCGGTGATCGGCGCGGCGGACGCGGTGCTCGCCTTCCTCGAGGCGGCGCGCGGGTCGTCCGCGATCCGGCCGCGGACGGCGGTGCTGCTCGGCGTCGGCGTCGCGCTCGAGACGAAGCGCCGCGTCGCGGACGCCCTGGCGGCGCTCGGCGCGGAGGACCCCGTCGTCTGCCGCGCGTTCACGAGCGGCCTGGCGCGCGCGCTGCTCGTCGAGCCGCCGGCCGACGTCGACGCGGAGCCGGGCTTCGTCACTTCGCCGGACCTCGCGCTCTACGAGCTCGTGCGACCCGGGACGACCGAGCCGGCCGCGGACGGCGAGCGCGCGGAGCTCCTGCTCTCGACGCTGGCCGCGCGCGGGACGGCGGTGTTGCGCTACCGCACCGGGCTGGCGGCGACGGCGCCCCTCGCGCGGACGCGCTGCCCGTGGTCGAGCACCACCCTGCCGCGCCTGGCGTCGGACCTGGCGCCCCTCTAGCGCGGGCGCCCGCCTTCGCCGCCGTTTGACGCGCCGCGCCGTTGATTCGGCGCTTCCGGAGCCGGACGATGCCCGCTGCCGACCCGCGCGGATCGCGGCGGAGACGAACACATGCACGACGGACATCGAGACGGGCGCGGCGGACCGCGCATCGTGATCGCGGCGGGCTTGCGCGCCCCGCAGGCGAAGGCGGGCGGCGCGTACCAGCGCGAGGACGCCGGCCACCTGGGCGCGCGCGTCGCGCGGGAACTCCTGGCGCGCACCGGCGTCGATCCCGCGGAGCTCGACGAGGTCATCTTCGGCTGCGTCGGCCAGCCGTTCGACCAGGCGAACGTGGCGCGCGTGCTCGGGCTGCGCGCCGGCGTGCCGCGGCACGTCCCGGCGCGCACCGTCGCGCGCAACTGCGCGTCCGGCATGGAAGCGGTGACCAGCGCGGTCGCCGAGATCCGCGCCGGCCACGGCGACCTCTACCTGTGCGGCGGCGTCGAGGTGATGTCGGCCTACCCGCTGGCCTACGGGCCGAAGATGACCGCGCTGTTCGCGAAGCTCGCGAGCGCGAAGTCGCCGGTCGCGAAGGTCAAGGCGCTGGCGTCGTTCCGGCCCGGCTTCCTCGCGCCGCGCGTCGCGCTGATGGAAGGACTGACCGACCCGACCTGCGGGATGATCATGGGCCTGACGGCGGAGCGCCTGGCGCTCGACTGGAACATCACGCGCGAGGAGGCGGACGCCTACGCGATGGAGTCGCACCACCGCGCCGAGCGCGCGCGGGACGAGGGACGGCTCGACGCCGAGCTGATCCCCCACCTGCCGCTCGGGTCGCGCGAGGGCGCGCGCTCGCTCACCGCCGACGACGGCATCCGCGACGGCCAGTCGATGGAGGCGCTCGGCAAGCTGCGCCCGTACTTCGACAAGCCGGACGGGATCGTCACCGTCGGCAACTCGTGCGGGATCACCGACGGCGCGACGGCGCTGATCGTCACCACCGAGGACCGCGCGCGCGCGCTGGGCCTCGCGCCGCTCGCCGCGATCCGCGCGTTCGCGTGGGCCGGGCTGGACCCGTCGCGCATGGGGCTCGGGCCGGTGTACGCCAGCAGCGTCGCCCTCGAGCGCGCCGGCTGCGCGCTGTCGGACATGGAGGTGATCGAGTTGAACGAGGCCTTCGCCGCGCAGGTCATCGCGTGCCGCCGCGCCGCGGACAGCGCGGACTTCGCGCGCGAGCACCTGGGCCGGTCGGCGCCGCTGGGCGACCTCGACCCGGCGCGCGTGAACAAGAACGGCGGCGCCATCGCGATCGGCCACCCGGTCGGCGCGACGGGCGCGCGCTTGCTCCTCACGACGGCGACGGAGATGGCGGCGTCCGACGCGACGCTCGGCCTCGCGACGCTGTGCATCGGCGGCGGACAGGGCGGCGCGGTGGTGCTGGAGAGGATCGCCGCGTGACGCTCTTCGACGGACTCCCGATGCCGGCGGACGCCCCCGCGCCCGGCAAGTGCGTGCGCATCGAGCGCCCCGAACCCGGCCTGGCGGTCGTCGTGCTCGACGCGCCGCACCGCTCGGCGACGGTGCTCGACCTGCCGCTGCTGCGCGACCTCGACTTCGCGATCTCGAAGCTGGAGGACCAGCGCGACGTGCGCGCGATCGTGTTCACCGGCCGCGACCCGCTGCACTTCGCGGTCGGCGCGGACGTCGACGCGATGGCGGAGGTGACGGACCCGGCGCTCGTGTCGCGCCTGATCGCGGCGGGCCAGTCGATCTACGCGCGCATCGCCGCGCTGTCGAAGCGCCAGGGCCTGCCCGTGCGCACGGTCGCCGCGGTCGGCGGCCCGGTGCCCGGCGGCGCCTTCGAGCTGTCGCTGGCCTGCGACCGCATCCTGCTGGCGCGCGACCCGTCCTCGCGCATCGGCCTGCCCGAGGTGAAGCTCGGCATCCTGCCCGCCTGGGGCGGTTGCACGCGCTTGCCGAAGCGCGTCGGCGTGCCGGCGGCGCTCGACCTGATCCTGAACGGCAAGTTGCTCGACGCGAAGCGCGCGCTGAGGAAGGGCCTGGTCGACCGCGTCGTCCCGCCGGAGCGACTGATGGAGGTCGCGGCCGACGTCGCGCTCGGCCGCAAGTCGTCGAAGCGCGCGAAGCGCGGCGCGTGGAAGTGGCTGGTGGACAAGAACCCGCTGGCGCTCTACGTGATCGGCAACAAGGCGCGCGACGGCGTGATGAAGGCGACGGGCGGGCGCTACCCCGCGGCGCTGGCCGCGCTCGACGTGGTCGTGCGCTCGCAGAACCGCAAGCCGCAGGACAGCTTCGACGCGGAGCGCGAAGCCGCCGCCGAGCTGGCGGTCGGCCCGGTCTGCAAGCACCTGATCGGCGTCTTCCACGGCATGGAGGGCGCGAAGAAGCTCGCCAAGCTGCCGGACGGCGCGAAGGCGAGCGCGCCCGAGCGCGGCGTCGTCGTCGGCGCGGGCGTGATGGGCGGCGCGATCGCGTCGCTGATGGCGGAGAAGGGCGCGCGCGTGCGCCTGTCCGACCTGTCGCCCGAGGCGCTCGACGCGGCGCTCGTCACGCACCAGCTGGAGCTCGACAAGAAGCGCAAGCGCCGCCGCCTGGAGCGCCACGAGCACGACGGCGCGCTCGACCGCTTGGACCCCTCCCCGGGCCTGATCGGCGTCGCGCGCTGTGACGTCGCGATCGAGGCGGTGGCCGAGCGGCTCGACGTGAAGCACGCGGTCTTCGGCGAGCTCGCCGCCGCGCTGCCGGACGACGCGCTGCTCCTGACGAACACCTCCAGCCTGTCCGTCGACGCGATCTTCGCCGACGTCCCGCGCCCCGAGCGCTGCGCGGGCATGCACTTCTTCAACCCCGTGCGGAAGATGCCGCTGGTCGAGATCGTGCGCGGCGCGCGGACGACCGACGAGACGGTCGCGCGCGTCGCGGCGCTGGCGCTGCGCATGGGCAAGACGCCCGTCGTCGTGAAGGACGTCGCCGGCTTCCTCGTCAACCGCCTCCTGGGCCCCTACCTCGACGAGGCGCTGCGCATGTACGCCGGCGGCGCGTCGATCGAGCGCGTCGACGCGGCCGCGAAGGCCTTCGGCATGCCGATGGGTCCGTTCGAGCTGCTCGACGAGGTCGGCCTGGACATCGCGGCGCACGCGGCGATCAGCCTGCACGAGGCCTACGGCGTGCGCATGACGCCGTCGACCGCGATCCAGGGCCTGCTCGACGCGGGCCGCCTGGGCAAGAAGACCGGCGCCGGCTTCTACCGGCACACGGGCAAGGGCCGCAAGGCGTCGAAGGAGCTCGCGGACGACCTCGAGAAGCTCGCGCCGCGCGAGACGACCGAGCTGGCGGGCCTGTCCGAGGGCGACGTCGTCGACCGCCTGGTGCTCGCGATGCTGAACGAGGCCGCGCGCGCGATGGACGAACAGGTCGTCGCGACCGAGGACGACCTCGACCTGGCGACGGTCTTCGGGATGGGCTTCCCGCCCTTCCGCGGCGGCCTGATGACCTGGGCGCGCGAGACCGGCCCCGCCGAGCTGCGCCGCCGCTGCGAGGCCTTGCTGGCGAAGCACGACATCCAGCACCGCACGGGCGGCGTCGAGCGCTTCACCCCGGCGGGCTTCCTGGCGCGCGCGGAGTAGCGGAGGTCACTCCGCGGAGGCGCGCGCTCGCCGTCCGCACGGACGACGAGCGCGCGCCTCCTTCGTCAGCCGGCGAACGGCCGCCGCATCGTCAACGCAAGCCCGGCTGCCACAGCTCGCGCGGCACGTTGTCCAGGTCCTGCGAGTAGCCGTTCAGGCTGCGCGTGCCCATCTCGTACAGGAAGGTCGCGGCGTCGTCGTAGCCCAGCAACACGCCGTGGGTCAGGTTGCCGTAGGCCTGGTAGGCGTAGTACGGCGTCTCCTGCGCGGGGTCGGCGGTCGAGTGGCGGTCGCGCACGGTGTCGGCCGGGCGGCCGCGTCGGACCTCGAAGTAGGACGGCGGGTGCGGCGTCAGGAACTGACGCCCCTTGTGCGCGAGGTCGGTCAGGCCGCCGAAGCGCGCCATCTCGTAGGTGACGAGTTGCTGGTGGAAGGTCGCGGCGTACGGCGGGTTCAGCGGGCTGGACAGCTGCCCGTTCGGGTCCTCGAGCCAGGGTTGGTCGGCCACGGCGTGCGTCACGCCGTACTGGTCGGCGAGCCGACGCGCGAAGCGCCGCATGCCGGCCTCGTAGGGCGCCAGCTCCCCCGCCGGGAAGTGCGGACGACACCAGCGCAGGAGGCGCAGCTGGTGCGCGAGCCCCCGGTCGCCGCCGCGGCTGGTCGGACCGTTCGCCGTCTCGACCTTCTTCCACAGCGGGAATTGCAGCGGGTGCGGTTGCGCGGCGCCGGGGTGCAGGATCGGCTTGCCGTCCTCGTCGCGACCGACGTAGTGGCGCAGGCTGTTCGCCGTCTTGAAGTCGGTCAGCACGGCGCGCAGGCACTCGAACGCGAAGACGTCCCACTCGGCGAGCGCCGCCGCGCCGCTGGTGCCGCGCGACAGGTGCGTGTGGTCGGCGAACTTGTAGCGCGACAGGAGCTCGGCGTACGGGCACCAGTCGTCGAGCGTGTACTGGTACTGCGGCGGTTCGTGCTCCTGCGTGCGGCCCATCCAGTACGCGCACTGCGGCTCGAACGGCTGGAACTCGTCGTCGAGCATCCAGATCGGGCGCTGGAACTCGAGCAGCATCTCCGCTTCGCGGTTCGCGCGCCCCTCGGGGCACGTCAACCAGTCCTCCGGCCCGCCGTGGAACGGACCGATGCCCCACCCGCCGTGCGAGTCGGCGAGGCTCTTGTTCGGCCAGAAGAAGTTGTAGGGGCCGAGGAAGACCGGATCGAGCTTGTGGTCGCGATACGGGAAGGCGTAGCGCTTCGCCGTGTCCGCCGCGGCCTTCGCCGGCGCCCAGTCCGGCACGGGGCGGTCGTCCTGCACGTAGCTCCAGTCGCGGATGGCGGCCGCGTCCGGACCGACGACCGCGCGCCGGATCAGCGCGCCGCGCGGCAGGATCACGTGGCGCCCCTCGACGCGCTCGAGCTCGTGGCTGCCGACGTGCACCGAGTAGCGCTTGAAGTAGCGCGGCCCGACGTCCGGCAGGCCGTTGATCGCGGCGACCGTGACGCGCGTCGCGTCGTG
>JAUHYB010000589.1 GCA_030426745.1 bacterium | reverse complement strand
CGCGGTCGGCGTCGAGCGCGCGCGCGAGCCCGGGCTGCAGGCCGCGGTAGACGTCGGGCGCGAGGTCGTGCAGCAGCAGCACGGTGGGGAGCGCGTCGCCCGCGGCGAGGTCGCGCGACCAGCGCTCTAGGTCGCGCTCCCACGCGCCCGCGGCGTCGCGGTCGGACTGCGCCTGGCGGGCGGCGGCGGCCTGGTCGGCCTGCGACATCGCGTTCCGGTCCACGGCGAGGTGCACCAGCGCGGAGATCGCGCCGACGATCAGCACCATCCACAGCGAGGCCGCGACGA
Source organism: bacterium (assembly GCA_030426745.1). Classification (GTDB taxonomy): domain Bacteria; phylum Planctomycetota; class UBA1135; order UBA1135; genus JACKHV01. Next base: position 1,751 of record JAUHYB010000589.1, on the reverse strand, counting down.
TGCCGCGCGCCGCGCGGCGGCGGAGGCTCGTGTCCTCGCGGCGTCCGTCGCGCGCGGAGCGTCCGTCGTCCACGGCGCGCAGGGGGCGCGGGCGCGGGCCGCCCGCGGGGCTCGCGGCGCGGAACGCGCGCTCGTCCACCGGCGCGAAGTCGGACCGCGCGGGGCGGCCGCCCAGCGACGGCAGGTCCGCGGGGCGCACGGCGAAGGGGTCGCGCGACGCCGCCAGCGCGCGCAAGTCGGCCAGCATCTCGTCGGCCGAGTCGTAGCGGTCCTTCATGTCCGCCATCGCGCGTCGCACGATCCACGCGAGCGCCTCGGGGCAGCGCTTGGTGATCGACGACAGGCTGCCTTGCGCGGGGAAGGAGTTCTGCACCAGCGAGTAGATGACGGCGCCGGCGCTGTACAGGTCGAACTTCGCGCCGTCCACCTCGTGCACCTTCACGCCCTGCATGGCGAGGCGCACCATCTCCGGGTCGCGGTAGTACTCGGTGCCGTGCGTCGTCAGCGTCATCGCGGACGCCAGCGGCGTCACGAGGCCCAGGTCGACCAGGTGCACGCGCTCGTCCGAGACGATCAGGTTCGACGGCTTGATGTCCTTGTGCCACAGCCCTTCCGCGTGGAAGCGGCGCAGCGTCGACACGAGGTCGGCGGCGTACGAGACGGCCAGCGGTACGTCGGCGACGCGCAGGCCGTCCGGCCCGCCGCGCGCGTGCAGGCGCGAGATCACCGCGTTCATGTCGTCGCCCGGGACGTACGGCATGACGTAGTAGAAGTGCTCGTCGTCCAGGTGGTGCTCGAGCACGAGGTCGAGCTTGCCCGCGGCTTCCAGCGCGCGGCTCTCGCGCACGATCTGCGGCAGCGTCGATCCGGTGCGCAGCGCGAACGACTTGATCACGACCACGTCGGGCTCGCTGTGTCCGGCCGAGCGCCAGCGCGCGAGCGTCTCGTTGCGCGGCCGCGCCAGGTACAGCACGGCGCCGGAGCCGCCGGCGGGCAGCGTGCCCGTCACGCGGAAGCCGGGGAAGTCGGGGTCGCCGCCGACGCGGCGCGCGCGCGGCGCGCGGGCGACCAGGTCGGGCACGCGGCGCTCGATGCCGTCGGTCAGCGCGGTCAGGCCGAACAGGCGCGCGGGGTTGCCCAGCACGAGCCGGTAGCCGCACAGGAACGCGCCGGTCAGCTCGTCCTCGATCGCGCCGGCGTAGTGCTTCGCGGCGGAGAAGCGCAGGAAGACCGCGTTCATCAGCGCGATCGGCACCAGCACGATCGCAGCCAGCAGCGAGCCGACGAGCTGCAGCGCGTCGACCACCGTGCCGCGCACGAAGCGGCCCAGGTGACGGAAGACGCCGCGGACGCCGCTGCCGAGGTTCGACAGCAGCCAGAACAGCAGGCGGAAGACCTGGACCAGCAGCCACACCGTCGCGACGGGGATCGCCACGACGAGCACGACGGTGAGCACGATCTTCAGGAATCCGACGGCCATGGACATGCGGTGCTCCCTCCGGTGCTCAGTTCGTGCGGCCCGTCCCGCCCTCCTGGGCGGCGCGCCGGGCGTGGCTGCGATGGACGATCTCGGCCAGGGCCTCGTCGAACGCCCCGTCCGTCGTCTTGGTGGGATTCAGGTCCAGGCCGTTTCGCTCGAGCTCGGAAATCTCCTCCGGCGTGAAGCTGTAGCGGGCGAAGGTCTCGCCCAGGTGGTCGCGCAGGCGCCCGCGCACGGCGGCCAGGCGGCGGCTGACGGTCGGTTCGCTGAT
>JAUHYB010000588.1 GCA_030426745.1 bacterium | reverse complement strand
GCCGCGTCGCCCAGCGCAGCCGCGTCGCCCAAGGCAGCCGCGTCGCTCGGGACCCCAACGCCGCTCTCGGCCGTCGCCTCGGTCAGGGCAGCAGCGTCAGCCGCCCCTCGAGGTCGATCGGCTCGCCGACGTCGCCGCCGCCGATCAGCCCGAACAGGCGCTTGCCGGCGAAGAAGAACACGGCCTCGACGTGCTCGCCGCGGCGCTCGAAGCGGATGCGCGTCGCGTCGAGGCCGGCGTAGGTCACCGGCTCGCTCTCGTACTGCTGCGACCGCAGCCAGCGCGGCACGCCGTCGAACGAGATCGACCGGAACTGCTCGCGGAAGAGGTCGTCGAGCCCCTCGGTGTCGCCGCTCATCGTCGGCATCCACACGGCGAACAGGCCGTAGTTCACCGCCCCGTCCGCGAACTCGACCCCGGTCGCGATCGAGCGCACGGCCGTCGGCAGCTCCTGCGCCGGTTCGTTGCCGCGCGGCACGCGCAAGCTGAAGCCCAGGCGGTGGTCCACGTAGCGCCCGTCCTCGCGGGAGACCATCGGGATCGCGCCGGGGTGCACGCGCAACCCGTCGCGCGCCGCGACCGCCGTCTCCATCGAGCGCTCGAGGTTCCCGTACGTCCCCCACACCATCAGCTGGATCGCGCGACCCTCGCCGGCGACCGTCGTGAGCAACCAGTCGAAGCCGATGCCGTCCTCCGTCTCGACGCGGACGCGCGACACGTCGTGCACGACGTCGTCGACCTCGTAGCGCTCGTGCGAGAGGACCTCACCTTCGCCGACCGCGAGCACGTTCTGCACGGCGAACTCATGCAGCTCGTCCGCCTCCAGGAACACGTCGATCTCGGCGATCAGCTGGCCGTACAGGCCGGCGGCCTGGCACTCGAAGTACAGGCAGGTGTCCTCGTTGCGGCGGCGCGCGGCGTCGCCCGCGACCACCTTCCACAGCGATCCGGCGGGTCGGCGCCACTCCACGCCCAGGTCGAACTCGCGGAACACGCCGCCGCGCAGCGCGCTGGACGGGCCGACGTGGTCCTGCTCGTCGGGCAGCGCGGACAGCTCGTCGTGCAGCGCGAGGCGGTCGCCCTCGGACATCTCCTCGAGGCCCGCGAAGAGCCGCGCGAACGACGCGTCCGCGCGCTCCGCGAACAGGATCGGGCTCCACGCGATGACCTGCGTGCAGACGCCGTCCCGCATCCAGTTGGTGTAGTGGAAGCGCATCCCGAAGCCGCCCAGCTCGGTGCTCTCCAGGGTCGAGAACTCGCGCTCGACGCCGCCGACCGTGAACGCGCGGGTCGACTGCGCGCCGGAGACGCCCAGGCCCGACAGCGACTGCAGCATCACGAAGTCGCGGAAGGCGTCCTCGTCCACCCCCGCGGCGACCTCCGCGATCACCATCGCGTAGGCCTCGCACGACGGGTCGTACGCGCCGACGCTGGCGTCCTCGTTGGCCTGCGCCAGGCGCTCGCCGGTCAGGATCGACCACCCCTCGGCGTCGCGCAGGCGCACCCCGTAGGCCGCGCTCTCGAACACGCCGCCCTGCACGCGCCAGTCGACGCCGCGGTCGTCACGCTCCTCCTCCTGCACCACGCGGTGGACCGGATCCGCGTCCAGCAGGCGGAACGCCCCCAGCGCTTCCTCGAGCGCCGCGCCGCCGCGAGCCGCGTCGCGCAGGCTCCACGACATCACCTGGTACGCGAACTCGCCGCGCGCGAAGACGACGCCGGAGTAGACGACGGACAGGCCTTCCACGCGGCCGCTGACCTCGTAGCGCACGCAGGGGAGGCCCTCGTGCTCCCCGGCCTCGCGCGACAGCACGCGCTTGAACTCCAGCGGCATCGAGTCGATCGTCAGGTCGGCGAACGCGCCGACGTCCTCGATCGGGATGTGCTCCACGATCACCACCAGGTACACGCCTTCGCGGGACGACATCCCCGCGCAGCCGTCGGGCACCAGCACCTGCACGTCGGCCTCCGCCATCACCGACCAGCGCCGCCCCGGCTCGCGCAGCGCGAAGGCGTAGTCGTGGTCGATCAGCTCGCCGT
>JAUHYB010000108.1 GCA_030426745.1 bacterium | reverse complement strand
CGGAGATGTACGGCGACTTGAAGTGCGTCACGTACATGCGCTCGGAGTCGCTGCGGATCACGAAGCCGCGCGGGTCACCGAGGTCGGCGATGCCGTCGCGGTTCGCGTCGACGTCGGCGATGGTCTTGCCGGCGGGGATCTCGTTCAGCGTGCGCAGGTACTGGTGCGAGGCGACCTCGGTCAGCGTGTCGATGTCGTACGCCTTGATCGTGCCCGAGCGGAAGCCCGACACGACGAAGTACTCCTGGTTCGGCGCGATCGCCAGGCCGTAGGGCTCGACGCCGACGCCGGTCAGCGTGGTGACCGCCAGCGAGTTCGGGTCGATCACGGACACCGTTCCGAACTGCGAGCCCGGCGCGTAGCCCGTGCGGGCGTTCGCGGTCAGCGGCACGTCGCCGCGCTGGTTCGCCACGAAGATGCGGCCGTTGGGGCCGATCGCGATCGAGCGCGGGTTGATGCCGACCTCGACCTCCGACACGATCGTCCCGGTCGTCGTGTCGATGAGCGAGACGCTGTGGTTGTCACGGTTGCAGACCCAGACGCGCGACGGGTCGCCGGGGTCGACGGCGACGGCGTTGACCTGCGAGTGCTGGGCGAGGGCGGAGCCGGCGGTGATGCCCACGAGGGCGGCGCCGGAGAGGAAGCGTTGGAACATGCCTGGAGCCTGGGGGAGGTGGTGGTCGGTGTCGCGGACCCGAGCGACGGCTTCCCGTGTTTCCTGGAGGGGGAGGCCGGCGTCGAGGGCGCGATCGGGGGGGGGGCGGGGGTTCCGGACGAGGGTGAAGGACCCCGACTCGTGACGAACCCGCGCGGCTCGGGGTTCGCGAAAACCCGCGTGCCACGGGTCGATACCCCAGGATACCCCGGCGGAAACCGCGGGGACCGGGGTTCTCCGCGCCCTACCGTGCATATACGGAGGCTTCAAGGCCGGTCCGGACCTCTCGTCGGGGGTCGGGCGGCGGGAAGTTCCTTCCGGTGCGGCGGGGCGCGGCGCGCGCCGAGGCGGAAGCGCTTGCCGGTCGGGTGCGGCGGCGCGGGGTGGGCCGATGGAGCTAAACCATCTTCACGCCGAGGCTTACAGCTCCTCGCCGGGCTTGGCACGCGGGCTGCTCCGGCGGGGGCATGCTCGAGTCCACCTCATCGACCCGATCCTTGGAGCGCGCGACCGGCCCGCACGGCACGGCGCGGACGGCGCGCACCCCCTTCTCGACGGCGCCCCGGGCCCGGACCGAGGGCCGGGAGGCCGCGTCTCGCCCCGAGACGCTCGCCGAGCGGCGCCGGGCCGAGGCGGAGCAGCGCGCCGAGGGTCGGCAGCGCCGCGAGAGCCGCTGGACCCGCGAGGAGGCCCGCGGCGCCCGCCGCGAGGAGCGCGCCGCCCGCGAGGCCGAGCGCAGCGGCGAGCGCGCGACCGCCCGCCGGGAGGCCGGCGAGGCCCGCGGCGAGCGCGCCGCGCAGCGCAGCGAGGGGCAGCAAACGTCTTCCAACGGTGCATCGAACGCCGGTCAACGACCGGAAGCCCCCTTCGGCGACCTCGTGACGCGCCGCCCGGCCGCCGCGGGGGCCGACCCGCTCGCCGGCGCGACCGAGACGGGCGGGACGGCGACCGCGACCGACGCCGAGGCGCCCGCCGAGGCCGCCGCGGTCCCGCAGCTGGCCTGGAACCGCTCGACCGCGGCCCGCGCCGCGCTGGGCACCGAGGCCCGCCCGACCACCCGCGCGATCGCCCAGGGCGCGAGCCCGGCGGCGACCACCAGCCAGGCCGCGACCTCCCGCGCCGGCGGCGGCGAACAGGCCGCGCCCGCGGCCCGCGAGGCGAAGCCGACTCCGGCCGCCGCCCGCGCCGAGGCGCAGGCCGAACCCGCCCCCTCGCCCGAGCGCGTCGAGCGCGCCGCCGAGGTGATGCGCCAGTTCCGCATGCAGCTGAACCCGGGGATGCGCGCCGCGACCATCGAGCTCGCGCCCGCCGACCTGGGTCGCATCCGCGTCGAGATGAAGCTCGACGAGGGCAAGGTCCGCGCCGTGGTGCGCGCCGAGAAGCCCGAGGCGCTCGCCGCGCTCGAGGCGCACCTGCCCGAGCTGCGCGCGGCGCTCGAACAGCAGGGCCTGGTCGCGGACGACCTGGACCTGGGCCTGGGCTTCGCGGACGACCCGCGCCGCGGCGCGCAGGGCGACGCGCCGCGCGGCGCGAACCGCGCGAGCGATGCGCCCGCGATCGAACCCGACCAGCGCTCGTTGGCGCGCGCCATGGCGCGCAACACGGGCGTCGACTTCTACGCCTGAACGAACGAGGCAAGAGACATGACCGACGCAGTGACCGGCGCTTCGAGCGCCACGCAGACGCAGAACACCAACTCGACCGCGGCGGCCCAGTCGCAGGACCTGGGCAAGGACGCGTTCATGCAGCTCCTGGTCAGCCAGATGCGCAACCAGGATCCGCTGTCGCCGACGAACAACGAGGACTTCATCGCCCAGCTCGCGCAGTTCTCGTCGCTCGAGCAGATGGAGGAGCTGAACGACAACATCCTCGGCCTCGCGGTGCTGCAACAGAGCAACGCGTTGATGGCGCAGCTGACCGACAGCAGCGCGCTGATCGGCAAGGAGGTGCGCTTCATCGACCCGACCAGCGGCGACGAGATGACCGGCCAGGTCACCAGCGTGAAGATCCAGGACGGCCTCGCCGTGCTGAACATCGGCGGTGACGACGTGCCGCTCGGCAACGTGACCGAGGTGACGGGCGCCGACGGCGCGGCGACGGACGAGACCGGCGACGACACGCAGGGCTCGGACGAGGACACGAACGACGACTCCACCGAAGGCTGATCCGACTCAGCAGCGAGACCGAACCATGGCGACTTCTCTCTTCACCGCGCTCTCCGGCCTGCAGTCCCACCAGAGCTGGATCGACGTGATCGGCAACAACCTGGCGAACACCAACACGCCGGGCTTCAAGACCTCGCGCGCCAGCTTCAGCGCGTCGTTCTCGCAGACGTTGCACTACGCGACGCCGGCGAACGGCTTGCTGGGCGGCCAGAACCCGACGCAGATCGGCTACGGCGTCGGCCTGGCGGACGTCGCGCGCAACTTCAACCAGGGCGCGCTCAGCGACACGGGCCGCACCTTCGACCTGGCGATGAACGGCCACGGCTTCTTCGCGCTGTCGAACGGCGGCCAGGACTTCTACACGCGCGTCGGGACCTTCGGGCTCGACAACGTGAACAACCTCGTCGACCTGGCGACCGGCTACTCAGTGTTGAGCCCCACCGGGCAGCCGTTGAACCTGGACGTCGATTCGCTCTATCCGCCGGAAGGCACGAAGAACGTGCAGATGGTCGGCAACCTGCCCGCGACGGTCGAGGGACCGCTCGCCGAGGTCCTGACGTCGACCACCAGCTTCGTGCACGGCCAGCCCGCGCAGCTGACCGGTACCCAGGCGGGTCCGTTCACCATCCCCGCCGGTGAGACGTGGACGATGAGCGTCACCGTCAACGGCGGCTCGCCGCAACCGATCTCCTTCACCGGCACGGGCACGCCGATCACCAACGCCGACATCGCGGCGGCGATCGACGCGCTGCCGGACGCGAACGCGACGGTGAACGGCGCGGGCCTGCTGGTCGTCACGTCCGAGCGCACCGGCGACGCCGTGAACATGAAGATCAACGCGGGACAGGCCGGCAAGGACCTGGCCGCGATGCTCGGCATCTCGACCACGCAGACCACGGGCAGCCAGACCGCGCTGATCCCCGGCGTCACGACGCTGAACGACCTCCCGGGCAACGTGAAGGACTACGTCGACGGCGACCTGATCCACATCACGGCCGTGGACACCGACGGCACGCCGATCAACGCGTCCTTCCAGTTCGGCGCCGCGAACGACGGCACGACCGTGGACGACTTCATCGCGTACGTCGACTCGCTGTTCACCGACGCGCAGGTGTCGCTGAACGGCAGCGGACAGTTCGTCGTCGAGGCGCAGACCTCCGGCGAGGCCGACCTGATGCTGGCGTTCACCGACGAGGCGAGCCAGGCCGGCAAGATGGACTGGACCACCTACGCCGCGTCGGAGACGACCGCCGGCACCGGGCCGGACACCGTGATCGCCTCGACCGAGGTCTACGACGCGGCCGGCACCTCGCACACGCTGACGATGACCTACGAGCGCCAGGACGACGGCACCTGGACGGGCATCCCCAGCGTCGACTCGTCCTCCGGCACGGTCCTCTCCGGACCGATGACCGGCATCCAGTTCGACGACGACGGCGCGCCGGTCGGCCTCGCCGCGGTGAACAAGAACGTCGTGATCCAGTTCGCGGGCCAGTCGGGCTCGCAGACCATCGGCCTGGACCTGGGCCAGGACGGCGAGTTCAGCGGCCTGACGCAGTTCGGCGGCGAAGCGAACGTCTACGTCGGCGACCAGGACGGCTTCGGCTCCGGCGAGCTCGCCAGCATCACCGTCGAGGTCGACGGCAACATCAGCGGCTACTACACCAACGGCCAGAGCCGCAGCCTGGGCGAGATCGGCGTCGCCACCTTCTCCAACGCGGAGGGCCTCGGCGAGGCCGGCGAGAACCTCTGGGGCCGCACCGCGAACAGCGGGACGATGGTCCTGGGCAAGGGCACCGTCGGCAAGGCCGGCAAGGTCATCGGCGGCTCGCTCGAGAACTCGAACGTCGACACCGCCGAGCAGTTCGTCCACCTGATCGAGGCGCAACGCGGCTACCAGGCCAGCTCGCGCGTCATCTCGATCCAGGACGAGATCCTGTCCGAGACGGTCAACCTGATCTGATCCCCATCCCTTCCCGGCGGCCGCTCCCCCCGCGCGCCGCCGACCCCTCGAGCCCCCGACGCGCCTCCGCGGTGCGCCGGGGGCGCTTCGTTCGGAGAGGGCGGGCGCGGGCCCCGCGATCCCTGCGCGCGGTAGGAAAGGAGTTCCGCCGGCCGCCTCGTGGGGACCGGAAAGACGTTCCGGGTCGACGTCCGACGCGGCGCAGAGGGGCCCGCGCGACCCCGGGAGGCGCGCTCGGCGGCTTGGCACCCGCCTTGCTCCGGAGTCCCTCGTGAACTCCGGACTCTACAGCACCGTCTCCGCCATGCGCACGGCCCAGTCGCGCATGGAGGCCATCACGACCAACCTCTCGAACCTCACGACGCCCGGCTACAAGAAGGTCGGCACGTCGGTGCGCGCGTTCCAGGTGCCGGGTCAGCCGGCGGGCGAGCACAACATCGTCGCGGGCGTGCGCGTCGACTTCGAGCAGGGGAACCTCGAGAGCTCGTCCAGCCCGTACCACGTGGCGCTGATGGGGCCCGGCTTCTTCGCGGTCGAGGGGACCGAGGGGGAGATGTTCACGCGACGCGGAACGTTCCGCGTGGACGACCGCGGCGTGCTGCAGTCGGACGAGGGCTTCCCCGTCGCGTGGAAGGGTCTGCGCGGTCGCGTCGATCCCGTCGGGCTGCCCGTGACGATCGACGGCGCGGGCGTGGTGCGCCAGGGCCAGAACGTGATCGGCACGTTGAAGGTCGTCGACTTCGACTCGCCGGATCGGCTGACGCGCATCGGCGGCGGCTACTTCCTGGCGAACGGCAACACGCGTGAGACGCCGACCGACGCGGTCGTGCACCAGAGCATGCTCGAGACCGCGAACGTGGCCGGCGTCGAAGAGCTCGTGAACATGATCAACGTCCAGCGCAGCTTCGAGTCCGCGACGCAGATGATGAAGATGCTGGACCAGTCCTACCAGCGCCTGAACCAGGCGCGTTGAGCCAGAGAAACCGAGAAGACCCATGATCCGTGCACTGATGACGGCGGCCTCCGGCATGAAGGCCCAGCAGAAGCAGGTCGACACGATCGCGAACAACATCGCGAACGTGAACACGAGCGGCTTCAAGAAGAGCAACCTCGCGTTCCGCTCGATGCTGTACCAGACCTACCGGGAGCCGGGCGCGCTGACGAACGCGAGCCAGATGAACCCGACCGGCCTGCAGATCGGCAGCGGCGTGGAGATCTCCGGCTCGACGAAGGACTTCCGCCAGGGCGTCCTGGAGCCGACCGGCGCGCCGTTCGACATCGCGATCCAGGGCGAGGGCTTCTTCGAGATCACGCTCGGTAACGGCGACGTGCGCTACACGCGCGACGGTTCGTTCCGCCGCGACGGCAACGGCAACATCGTGACGCCCGAGGGCTACCCGGTGACCGGCGCGCCGCAGATCCCGCCGACCGCGATCGACGTGATCATCACGGAGGACGGCCGCTTCCTGACGCGCGACAACGAGAGCGACGTCCCCGTCGAGATCGGGAAGATGTCGCTGTTCCGCTTCGCGAACCCCTCCGGCCTGAAGGCGCAGGGCGCGAACCTGTTCAGCATCACCGCCAGCTCCGGCGTCGCGGTGACGAACGACCCGGGCGTCGAGGGCACCGGCACGATCCGCCAGGGCTACCGCGAGCGCGCGAACGTCGAGACGGTCGACGAGCTCGTCGGCCTGATCCTCGCGCAGCGCAACTACGAGGTGAACAGCCGCGCGGTTCGCGTCAGCGACGAGATGCTCCAGCAAGTCAACCAGATGATCCGGTAGGTGACCGCCGTGCTGAACATGATCCTGACGCTGGCGCTGGGCGCCAACCTGACCGTGACGCTGCCCGACGAGACGAAGGTCTCGGGCGCGGAGATGAAGCTGGGCGACGTCGCTGTCGTCGAGGGCGAGGACCAGGAGCTCGTGCAGCGCGCGAAGGACCTGGCGCTGGGCTACGCGCCGGCGCCCGGGTACCACCGCACGCTGCGCCAGTGGAAGCTCGGCCAGGACCTGGCCGAGGCGCTGCCGGGCGTCGAGGTCGAGTTCGAGGGCTCGTCGGTGATGCGGATCTTCCCCGAGACCGCCACCATCCTCGCCAGCGAGCTGGAAGGCGCGGCGCACAAGGCCGTCGCCGACTACCTCGAGGGCCAGGAGATCCGCGTCTCGCTGCGTGGCAGCCTGCACGACCAGCTCGTCCCGCTGGGTGAGAACTCGCGACGCCTGGAGGTCGACCTGGACGGTCGCCGCCGCGATGCCGGCACGTGGAGCGTCCCCGTGCGCATCCTAGTCGACGACGTGCGCTACACGACCGTGTGGGTGCCGCTGCAGGTCGAGATCTTCCGCGAGTTGCCCGTGCTGAAGCGCGACGTGCCCGCGGGCCGCGAGCTGACCGCCGCGGACTACTCGATAGAGCGCGTGCTGGTCCAGACGGGCCTCGCCGCGAAGCCGCTCGACGGCGCGCCCGAGATCGGCGCCATCGCCGCGCGCTCGCTGATCGCGGGCAACGTGCTGATGGAGAACGACCTGAAGTACGCGCTGTTCGTCGAGCGCGACTCCATCGCGAAGCTCACCGCGCGCAACCGCAGCGTCCAGGTGAACGTGATGGTCGTCGTGCTGGAGGACGGCCGCATGGGCGACCGCGTCCGCGTCCGCTCGCTGAGTGGCGACAAGGAGGTCACCGCCCGCGTGACCGGCAAGGGCACGCTCGAGTTCAACCTGCAGACCGACGGACCGGTCACGCGTCGCTGATCCGCGCCGCGCACACGACGCCGAAGAGGACCACCCGATGAAGCACCTCGTCCACACCATCCTCGCCGCGACCCTGGTCGTCGGCATCGCGGACGCGCGCGTCCAGGAGCGCCGCGGTTCGATCTACGACCCGGACGCCGGCCCGTTCGGCCTGGTCGCGAACAAGACGGCGACGCGCCCCGGCGACCTCGTGACGGTCCTGATCCAGGAGTCGCAGGACCTGAAGAACGAGGAGAAGAGCGACCTGAAGACGCAGAAGGCGCTCGACACCGCGTTGACGAACTTCGACATCGCGCCGGACGCGTTCTCGACGCTGCCCAGCGTCTCGTCGTCCACGAACAACACCTTCGCCGGCACGGCGAACTACGAGAAGAAGGGCAACTTCACCGCGCGCCTGACCGCGATGGTCGTCGACGCGCTGCCCAACGGGAACCTGGTGATCAGCGGGCGCCGCGAGATCCGCATCGACCAGGAGGTCAAGGTGATCGAGTTCTCCGGCGTGGTGCGCCGCTACGACATCACCGCCGCGAACACGATCGAGAGCGAGCTCGTCGCGAACGCGCGCGTCTCCTACTCGGGCAGCGGCCCGCTGACGCGCACGACGAACCGCCACGGCCTCGGCGGCTTCCTGCACGACGCCTTCATCTGGCTGTGGCCCTTCTAGTCCGCGCGACGCACCTCGAGGAACCGAAGCGATGCTGTACACGATCCTGTTGAGCCTGCTGACCCTGTTCGCGCAGGACGCCGAACCCGCGACCGCGGAAGCCGGCGCGGCGACGGCCCAAGACGTCGCTGCCGACGTCCCGCCGCCGCCGGTCGTGCCGGGGTACGGCGTGCCGTACCTGGTGGGCGGCGTCGAGGCGCCCGAGCAACCGCACGGCCGATCGACGTCGACGGTCACGCGCACCTCGCGCTTCCAGCCGGTCGTCAAGAAGAACCCGTACTCGGTGAACTACTCGCCGATCCAGAGCCTGGTCACCGTGCGCGGCACGGAGCAGAACCACGTGATGGGCATCGGCCTCGTCACCGGTCTGGCGGGCTCCGGCGACTCGGGCGAGGCGGCGAAGCAGCTGCTGCAGAACCTCCTGCTGACGCGGAACATCAACCTGCCGCTGCAGTCGCTGTCGTCGAAGAACATCGCCGTCGTGCGCGTCGAGGCCTCGATTCCGGCCGGCTGCAAGCCCGGCCAGCTGCTGGACGTCCGCGTGTCCGCCATCGGCGACGCGTCGAGCCTGCAGGGGGGGACGCTGGCGATGACCGAGCTGACCGACATCACCGGCCAGCACGTCTACGCGACGTCGTCCGGCCCCGTCACCGTCGGCGGCTTCACGGCCGGCGGCAAGAACGCGACCGCGACCAAGAACCACCCCACCGTCGGCACGCTGCCGAACGGCGGCGTCGTGCAGCGCGAGATCCCGACCTCGGTCGTCTCCGAGCACGGCTACATCTACCTGGACATCAAGGTCGCGCACGACACCTTCGGGAACGTCGTGAACATCGCCGAGGCCATCAACCAGAAGGTCCCGGACGAGCTCCCGATCGCCGAGGTCACCGGCGACGGCAAGACGATCAAGGTGCGCGTGCCGGACTTCGTGCGGCCCGCCGAGCACATCGCGTTCCTGAACCACATCACCCGCCAGGAGGTCGAGACCGACAACCTCGCGCGCGTGATCGTGAACGAGCGCTCCGGCGTGATCGTGATGGGCGGCGACGTCCGCCTGATCCCCGGGGTCGTCACGCACGGCAGCCTGACGGTCACCGTCGCCGAGTCGCCCGAGACGAGCCAGCCCGGCGCGTTCTCGCAAGGCCAGACGCAGACGAACGACCGCACCGAGCTGAGCGTCGAGGAAGAGGACAACGGGCTCGTGCTGAACCCCGGCGCCGCGACGCTGCAGGAAGTCGTCGAGGTGCTCAACGTGCTCGGCACCACGCCGCGCGACCTGATCACGATCCTGCAGGCGATGTCGAACGCCGGCCTGCTGATCGCCGACATCCGGAGGATGTAGTGGACGGCCTCAACTTGAACGTCGGGTCGGTGCAGGGCGACCAGTCGCTCGCGCGAGCGAAGCGCATGGCCGAGCTGGCCGCGAACGCCGACAACGCGGAGGTCGAGCAGGTCAGCGAGGAGTTCTCCGCGCTGCTGGGCACGATGCTGGTCAAGGAGCTGCGCAAGGCGCTGCCCGACGGCTTCTTCGGCAAGGGCCCCGGGAGCGACATCATGGAGGGTTGGATGGACGAGCACATCGGTCGCACGTTGAGCGATGGGTGGGACCTCGACATCGCCGGCATGGTGCGGGTGGGTCTCGAGAACGCGGCCGACGACGAAGGGGACGCGTGATGGAACTCGCCCGTTCGTTGAACCGCCTGGCCGGTCACGTGCGCGAGGAGATCGCCGCGCGTCGGCGCACGCTCGCCCTGCTCGACGAGCAGGAAGCGGCCATCCGCGCGA
>JAUHYB010000587.1 GCA_030426745.1 bacterium | reverse complement strand
GCAGGCGGCCTTCCAGCGCCACTGCGACGCGTCGATCTCGAAGACGATCAACTTCCCGCGCGAAGCGACCGTCGACGACGTGCGTGAGATCTACGAGCTCGCGATCGACGAAGGCGTCAAGGGCGTGACCGTCTACCGCGACGGCTGCCGCGAGATGCAGCCGATGGCGCTGAAGAACGAGAAGAAGGAAGCCGCCGCCGCGGCCGCCCCCGCGCCGCCGGCCGGCGTCGAGGCGATGACCCCGGAGGAGCTGCGCCCGATCCGCCTCCCCGAGATCATGTCCTGCCTGCGCATCCGCCAGATGACGCCCTTCGGCAACATGCACGTGAAGGTGTCGGTCGACCCGATCTCCGGCCGCGAGCGCGAGGTCTTCGCGCAACTCGGCAAGGGCGGCGACGTCGCGAACTCCGACCTCGAGGCCATCTGCCGCATCCTGTCGCTGTGGCTGCGCTCGAACGGCAGCCTCGAGCTGGCGGTCAAGCAGCTCGACGGCATCGGTTCGAGCATGACCGTGCCGACCAAGGACGGGCGCATCATGTCGCTCGCCGACGGCCTGGCGCGCGCGCTGCGTCGCTACATGGCGGCGAAGGGCGAGTTCGGCCTGCACGGACTGCTGCTGGGTCAGCTCGGCGCGGAGCTCGGCGCTCCGACCGCCGCGGCGACGCAACCCGCGCCGACGCCCGCGCCGGCTCCGCAAGCCGCCGCGCCCGGCGCCGCGCCGCGCAACGTGTCGCAGTACAAGCTGAAGTGCCCCAGCTGCAGCCAGACGCTCGCCTTCGAAGAGGGCTGCGTGAAGTGCTACTCGTGCGGCTTCAGCCAGTGCTGATCGACGCCGCCTGACGCGCTCGCGCCGCGACGGCGCGGACGCCGTACGGATCGACCGTGAACGAGGACGGCCCGGTGCGCGCGCACCGGGCCGTCCTCGTTCATGGTCGATCGTCGCGGCGCACGCGCCGCGCGACGATCACTCCTCGCGCGCGGCCGGCGTGTGGAACCCGTCGTCCATCCCGCCGTGACGCCGACGCGGCGGATCGCCCTCGCCGTCCTTGGGATCCTCGAGCGGGTCCGGCCGGTCCAGCGGGTCGATGTCCGGCCCCTCGAGCGGGTCGGTCCCCGGCTCGTCCTTGATCGGCCGTCCGAAGATGTCGACCTTCTCGCGCGCCGCGTTGCGCAGCCGCGTGAACACGTACAGGAAGCGGCCGGGCTCGCGCCGCATCTCCAGCCGGTTCTTGGTGACCTGGATCTCGAACGAGCGCACCGAGCCCGGCCGCTCGAAGATCAGCTGCGGGATCGGGTCCGACTTGCCCGCGCCGATGACGAGCTTCGTCAGCAGGTTGCCGACGTCGTCGAAGCGGTAACGGAAGGTGCCCGACTGGAAGTACACCGGCCCGGGCACGTCCGGGTACTCCGGCGTCGGCTCGTACGCGATGTGCATCTCGATCGACATGAAGCCGTGGCCGAACAGCGCGACGCCGCGGTCGCGGCGCCCGTAGGTCTCCATGGCGTCGGTCTCGAACTCGACGAGTTGCCACGCGCCTTGCAGCAGCTCGTCCATCTCCGCGTTGCGCTTCTCCTGCGCCTTGGTGGGCGCCATGAAGTCGTCCCACGAGGAGTCGTCGAAGCCGCCGCGGCCGAGGTCGTCGAAGTCCTGCGCGGGCGAGAGGGCCAGCGCCGCGGTGACGAGGCCCGCGCCGAGCAGGCCGCCGATGATCAGGGTACGCATCCTCACACCTTCCTTTCGCGCCGGCTCGCGGGCTTGCGAGTCGCGCGCGGGTCCAGGATAACTGTCGGCGCGGACCTGGGGTTCGCCACCCCCGGACATGACCTCGGACGCGAAGATGGGACGGGCGGAGCGGGCCGGGCGGGTGCACGCCTGGAACGCGGCCGCGAACCTCGGCCTGGCGCTCTCCAAGCTGCTTGTCGGCTGGCTGGCGGGGTCCAGCGTGCTGCTGGCCGACGGCGTGCACTCCGCGACCGACCTGGTGTCGAACGCGATCGCGTGGATCGGCCACCGCGTGGCGCAGATCCCGCCGGACGAGGACCACC
>JAUHYB010000107.1 GCA_030426745.1 bacterium | reverse complement strand
GGCCGGCCACTGGGAGGCCGTTGGGACGGGCCATGACTGGCCCGGGACAGCTCAAGAACTCAACGTCCACTTGACCTGGGGGGCCTTCTCACAGACGGCACGGTACCTTCGGGTACCACCACGCGCTCTCGCCTCGGAGGCGTCACTTCTCCGGCGGCGTCCACCCCGCCGGCGTCGGCAGCTCGGGCGAGCGCAGCGCCAGCAGCGTCATCGCGGTCCCGAAGTTCTCCGAGCGCGGGAACACGCGGTCGTTCCAGCCGCCGGACTCCTCGCGGATCATCCACAGGAGCGAGTGCAGCTTCGCGCGGTAGGTCGCGCGCTCCTCCTCCGGCAGCGCCTCGATCGCCAGCGCGGCGTAGCGGTGCGCGTAGAAGAAGTAGTAGGGCGCGATGCCGTACGGCGCCACGTGCGTGCCGTGCTGGCGGCGGCGCACCTCCAGCCACTCCCAGTGCTCGAAGAAGGCGTCGATCGACCCGCGGATGCGGTCCACCGACCCGCGGCCGGCCAGGTACAGCGTGAGCTCGCCGATCGCCATGCGCCCGATCGCGCCCGGCACCTCGTCGGCCTTCTTGCCCGCGAAGCCCGCGTAGACGAACGCGCCGTTCTCCGCGTGGCGCGCGCGCTCCAGCGCGTCGAGCGCGCGGTCGACGACCTCGGGGTCGACCTCCTCGCCCTGGCGCTTCGCCTCGAACAACGTCAGCAGGGTCGGCGCCGTCATGAACGGCGAGGGCGCGGCCGGCGCGTCGGCCCCGCGGCGGCGCGAGTAGTTCCAGCCGCCGTTCTTGGTGATCTCGGTCTCCGCGAGCGTCTTCACGAGGTACGTCACCTTCTCGTCGACGATCGCTTCCTTGCCCTCGGGCACGGCGTCCAGCCGTCGCAGCGCCAGGAAGAACGACAGCGCGTAGGTGTGCCCCCACCCGCGCACGTCGTAGCTGCCGCGGAAGCCGGGCTGCATGTCCTCGGCGTCGAGCAGGCGCAGCACGAAGTCGAGCGCGCGCGCCACCGCGGCGCCGACCTCCGGCACCTCCTCCGAGTACGGCGTCTCGAGCAGCGCCTCCGCCACGATCGACGTCCCGCCGACGCGGTAGCCGGACGGGATCTCGCCGCCGACGCGGTACACGCCCTCGTAGGGCCACTCGTTCAGCACCGGCGCGTCGTCGCCCTCCTCCAGGCTCTCCTGCAGCGCGAGCAGGATCCGCACCGCCTTCTTCTCGGCGCGCTCGACCTGCGCCGCCTCGACCTTCGGCGCCTTCGCCAGCGGGTCCGGGTCGGGCTTGGGGTCTTCCCACGCGGCCGAGGCCGCGACGACGGTGAACAAGATGGTCTGGAGCATGCGCAGAGTCTGCACGATCGGCGGTCGGGCGACCAGCGCACGACGCGGCCCGGCGCGCGCGTCGGATTCCCCGCGGGCACGGTTCAGCGCGCCCGTCGCGCACCGTAGAGTCGGCCCGCATGACGCCCCTCCTGTGGCTGAACCTCGTCGGCCTGACGCCGCGCCTCGTCGGACCGGACACGCCGCACCTCGCGGCGCTGGCCGACCGCGGCGCCATGTCGCCGATGTCGACGGTGTTGCCGGCGGTGACGTGCAGCGTGCAGGCGTCGCTGTTGACCGGCCTCGCGCCGCAGGACCACGGCGCGGTCGGCAACGGGTGGATGGACCCGGCGACGCGCGACGTGGCGCTGTGGCGTCAGGCGAACCAGAACGTGTCCGGCGAGAAGCTGTACGAGGCCGCGCGTCCGCTGCTGGGCGGACGCCCGTCGGCGAAGCTGTTCTGGTGGTGGAACATGGGCGCCGACGTCGACCTGTCGGTCACGCCGCGGCCGTTCTATCCGGCGGACGGGCGCAAGATCGTCGCGATCTACTCGTGGCCGACCGACTTCGGCGCGCGGCTGGAGCGCGACCTGGGCGACTTCCCCTTCTTCGACTTCTGGGGGCCGAAGAGCGGCCTGCCGTCGAGCCGCTGGATCGCCGACGCGACGATCCACACGATGCGCGCGCACGCGCCCGGCCTGGTGCTCGCGTACCTGCCGCACCTCGACTACGACTTCCAGCGCTACGGCCCGGACGACGAGCGGTCGAAGCGCGCGGTGCGCGAGCTGGACGAGCTGGTCGGCGACCTGGTGCGCGAGGCGGACGAGGGCGGTTACGCCGTCGTCGCGACGTCCGAGTACGGCATCACCGCCGTCGACCGCCCCGTCGAGATCAACCGCGCGCTGCGCCGCGCCGGGCTGCTCGTCGCGCGCGAGACGCCGACGGGGGAACGCCTGGACGTCTTCGGTTCACGCGCGTTCGCGCTGGCCGACCACCAGGTCGCGCACGTCTATACCAAGGACGCGGAGAGCGCCGCGGCCGCGCTCGACGTGCTGCGCGGGCTGGACGGCGTCGACGCGCTGCACGTCGGGCCCGAGCGCGCCGCCGTCGGCCTGGACCACCCGCGCGCCGGCGAGATCGTCGCCGTCGCCGCGCCGCGCGCGTGGTTCACGTACACCTACTGGCTGGACGACGCCGCGCGCCCCGACTTCGCGCCGACGGTCGACATCCACAGCAAGCCGGGCTACGACCCGTGCGAGATGTTCCTGGACCCCGGCCTGAAGTTCCCGATGCTGCGCGTCGCGCGGCGCTTGCTGCAGAAGAAGCTCGGCATGCGCTACTTGATGGACGTCACCGCGACCGACCCGACGCTGGTGCGCGGCAGCCACGGGCGCCTGCCCGACGACCCGCTCGACGGGCCGGTGTTCCTGTCGTCGGTCCCCTTCGAGCGCTGCGGCGGCGCGCCGGACGGCCCGGTGCTCGACCTCCTGTCCGTGAAGTCGCGCCTGTTGACCCTGCTCGCGAACTGACGCCATGCCCCGTATCAGCCGCGTCTACCTGAAGACCGCCCTCGCGTTCCTGCTGCTCGGCGTGTTCACGGGCCTGCACATCTCGTCGGCGAAGCACCTCGCCGCCGGAAGCACGCACCCGCCCTACGTCGTCGCCCACACGCACATCCTGATGATCGGCTTCTTCCTGATGTCGGCGATGGGTGTCGCGCTGTGGAAGTTGCCGGACGCGCCGGCGAACAGCCGGTACCGCGTCGGCCTCGCGTGGGCGGTGTACGCGATGCTGGTGCCGAGCTCGATCGCGCGCTTCCTGCTCGAGATCTGGCTGGGCTACTACCCCGCCGCGCACGGCGAGCCGATCCCCAGCGCGATCTTCGGCGTGTCCTGCGTGCAGGTCCTCGCGCTGACGCTGTTCGTCTGGAACCTGTGGCCGCGGATCCGCGGCGCGCAGGACTGACCGCGCGCTCGCCGCTCAGCGCGCCGCCGCCGCGGCGCCCGCCTCGGCGAGCTCCGCGTCCCGCCGCGCCGCCGACGCGATCAGCTCCGACGTCTCGTCGATCCAGCGCACGACGCGCTCCTGGAGGACGAGCATCGGGACGCCGAGCTCGCGCTCGAACACCGTCACCGGGTGGTCCCCCGCGCCGACGCCCGCCAGGACGCGCGGCGCCGCGTCCGGGTGCCCCTCCAGCAGGTAGGCCGCGAGCACGTAGGACGCGACCAGGTCGCGCGCGCCCATCGAGTTCAGCGGCCGGCCGATCAGCGTCGGCAAGCGCACGCCGTCCGGCGCGGCGAGCCACTCGCGGCCCATCGCGAACCAGTCCGACGTGGGGTCCTGCACGGCTTGCCACTCGGCCGCCGCCGGGCCCGGGCGGTACCCGGCGCCCTCGAAGAACCACGTGCGCCGCGTGCCGAGCTGCAGGTCGGTCAGGTAGAGGCCGAAGCCTTCCCACGCCCACGCGTGCCCGCCGTCGACGCCGTAGCGGTCCATCCACAGCGTCCCGAGCACCTGGCGCACGGCGCCGTCGCGGCGGCGTTCGGGGTCGGCGGACCACTGCCCCATCGTGCGGCCGTCGCCCAGCCAGCCGCCGGCCGCGGCGCCGAGCGCGCTCTGCACGTGCGGCGGCAGCGCGAGCTCGCGGAAGGCCGTGTCGCGGGCGCTCGTGTTCGCCCAGGCGTAGACGCGCAACCCGTCGCGCACGCGCGCGCGGTCGCCGAACGCCAGCTCGAAGGTGCGCGTCAGGCACCCGAGCTCGCGCGCGATCTCCGTCACCTCCTCCGCCGGCACGTCGCCGACGACCAGCAGGTCGCGCGTCGCGGCGGCGCCCGTCCAGGCGACGGGCCACCCGGCGACGTCGTCCGGGATCGGCCGCGCGATCGGGTCGGGGGCGTGGGCGCGCGCGGCGCGGACGGCGTCGCGCAGCTCGCCGCGCCGGGTCGCGGCGCGCGCGCTCTCGACCAGCACCCAGCGATCGTCCACCCGGGTCTCGCCCAGCAGCACGCGCAGGGCGGCGTCGTCCTCGTCCAGCGCCAGCAGCGCGCGGATGCGGCGGCGCGCCGACTCGCGGCGCAGGCCCTCGGGATCCTCGCGCAGGCCCTCCAGCAGGGGTTCGCGCACGAGCGCCACGGCCGCGCGCTGGCGCTCCATGGCCTCCGGCAGCGCCTCCGGGGCGAAGTCGCGCGCCGGCGCCCAGGACGGCGACCGCTTCCAGGCCCCGTTCACCCGACGCCACCCCAGCTCGCGCCGCGCGGCCCGGTGGTCGGGGTCCAGCTCCAGCAGGAAGGCCATCAGGAGCTGCCTGCGGCGGTAGAGGCGCTCGCCCCGGCACCAGTCGGCCAGCTCCTCCAGCCGCTCGGCGCAGGCGACCGCACGTTCCTGAGCGAGTAGGGAATCTTCCCGATGCAGCGCGGGGGCCTCGACTGAGAAGATGAAGTGAAGGACCACCATGCCCAGCAGGCCGGTCCACCTCTCCCAGCCTCCCGTCCGCCGGTCCGTCGCCGCCCTCTTCCCGCGGTCCATACGGACAGCAGACGCCGCTCGCCGGGCCCCGTGCACGGCCCTCTTGGATTTCTCGGAAGGTTCGGTCGCGAAAGCGGTCCGGGCGCCAGGTCGGCGCCTCGTACCCGCTCGTGTCCCCTCCTCCGAGACCCCCCTCCCCCCGATCCCATGGCACGAACCCGAGAATTCGACCGCGACGTCGCGCTGGACCGCGCGCTGCGACTCTTCTGGCTCAAGGGCTACGACTCGACGTCGATGCAGAACCTGGTCGACGAGACCGGCGTCAACCGCGCGAGCATGTACGCCACCTTCGGCAACAAGCACGCGCTCTTCCAGGCGGCGCTGCAGCGCTACAACGAGCTGATCGACACCGAGTGCCTGGCGCCGCTGCGCGAAGGCGGTTCCGGCATGGCCCGCATCGAGGCCTTCCTGCGAACCATGCTCGAGGCGCAGGTCAGCGGCGAGCACCCCGCCTGCCTGATGCTGAAGGCGTCGCTGGCCGTGAACCCCGGCAGCCCCGAGACGCGCGAGCAGATCGACCGCTACGTCGCGATGGTCGACGAGGCCTTCCTCGGCGCCGTCAAGGACGCGCAGGCCGCGGGCGAGATCCCGTCCGACCGCGACGCCGGCGACCTGGCCCGCTACCTGACCTACACGATGCAGGCCTTGATCGTCTCGTCCGCGATGCGGGAGTCGAAGGCCGTCGCCGAGACCCAACTCTCTCTCGCTCTGAACGCGCTCCGCTAGGGCGCGCGAGCATCTCTCTCTCCGAAGCGTGGAAGGGCGCGATCGCCGACCGGCGGTCGCGTCCTCCTTCGTGCCGGGCGCGGCGCCGCAGGACTCTCCGCGCGCGCGCCGCTACCATGGGCGGGACCCAGGAGACGATCCCCCATGCGCATCACCCTCTGCGGAGCCGCCGGCGAAGTCACCGGCTCCTGCTATCTGGTCGAGACCGAGTCCTCGCGGATCTCCGTCGACTTCGGCCTGTTCCAGGGGCGCTCGCACGCGCCCGAGCAGAACGCGAAGCCCCTGCCCATCGCGGAGGCGGACCTGGACGCGATCGTGCTGACGCACGCGCACCTCGACCACGCCGGGCGCGTGCCGCTGGCCGTGCAGCGCGGCTTCCGCGGGCCGGTCCACGCGACGGCCGCGACGCACGAGTTGCTCGAGATCCTGCTGGCGGACTCCGCGCACATCCAGGAGATGGACGCGAAGCACCGCTCGAAGCGCCTGGTGCAGGGCGGCGGCAAGCCGGTCCGCCCGCTGTACACGCACGCCGACGTCGAGGCGACGCTGCCGCTGCGCGTCTCCCACCGCTTCGGCGAGGACGTCGAGGTGACGGACGACATCACGGCGCGCTTCCACCGCGCGGGACACATCCTGGGCTCGGCCAGCGTGGAGCTGGTCGTGCGCGAGGGCGGGGCGACGCGCTCCGTGGTGTTCTCGGGCGACATCGGCCCGAAGGGCATCCCGCTGCTGCGCGACGCGGAGCCGCCGGAGAGCGCGGACCTCGTGTTCCTCGAGTCGACCTACGGCTCGCGCGAGCACCGCAACCTCGACGAGACGATCGAGGAGTTCGAGGAGATCCTGACGCGCACCTACCGCGAGAAGCGCAAGGTGCTCGTCCCCTCCTTCGCCGTCGGCCGCACGCAGCAGCTCTTCTACCACCTGGCCGAGGCGTTCCGGCACCACGTCGTGCCGCGGTTCCCGGTGTTCCTGGACAGCCCGCTCGCGATCCGCGCGACGGAGATCTACCGCAACAACACGCACCTGTTCGACGACGAGGCGCGCGCGCTGTTCGCCGCGGGCCAGTTCCGCGAGCAGCTCTCCAACCTGCGCCTGTGCCCGACCGCGGACGACTCGCGCGCCCTGAACGACGTCGAGGGCCCGTGCATGATCATCGCGGGCGCCGGCATGTGCAACGGCGGCCGCATCGTCCACCACCTGCGCCACAACCTGCCCGACCCGAACACGACGGTCCTGCTCGTCGGCTTCCAGGCGGCGGGGACGCGCGGCGCGCGGCTCGCCACGGGCAAGGACACCGTGCGCATCTTCGGCGACGACATCCCGGTCGCGGCGGAGGTCGTCACGCTGGGCGGCTTCTCGGCCCACGCCGGCCGCTCGGGCCTCGTGAACTGGTACGGGGCGCTCGCCGCGTCGAACCCGCGCCTGGTCCTGACCCACGGCGAGCAGGACTCGCGCCGCGCGCTGGCCCACCGGCTGAAGAACCGCTTCGGCGTCGAGGCGGAGCTGCCCGGCATCTACGACGTCGTCGAGCTGTAGCCTCGCGCGCCGCTCGCCCTGCTATCCTGGGCGCCCCCTCGTCCCCGAACCACCCCATGCGCCACCTCCCCACGCTCTCGCTCGCCGCCCTGCTCCTCGCGTCCTGCACCTCGATCAAGCCGCAGTCGAGCAAGCCGCCCAGCGAGTACGGCCGCACCGACGCCGAGATCGAGATGATGCGCGCGGCGGACGCCGCGTCGCGGACGCCGTCGCGCTCGAACGACGGCCTGATGCACACCGAGTACCAGCGCCCGTACAAGCGCGGCGACCTGGCGCTGCTGTTCGGCGTCCGCTCCATGCGCAACGAAGGCGCGTGGGGCCCGCTGCGCTCGCAGCTCGCCGGCGGCATCAACTGGAACTGGGAACCCAGCGGCTCGCTGCTGGGCTTCGACACGTCGTTCTTCTACTCGACCGACAGCTCGGACGTGCAGACGGCCCCGAACACCTACGAGCGCATCCAGGGCGAGAACTTCGAGTTCTCGATGGGCGGCATCAAGTCGCTGTACCTGGGCAGCACGCCGCTGCGCGCCTACCTCGGCGCCGGCGTCGCCTTCGTCGGCACGCGGCTCGAGCGCTACGACGGCGCCTACGTCCGCAGCGGCGACGACTACAGCTTCGGCGGATACGGCCGGGTCGGCCTCGTCTACCAGATCGCCTGGGACGGCCACATCGGCTTCGACTACCGCGCGCTGGTCGGCACCTCGAACGACATCCTCGGGCACTCGTTCGACTCCGACTACGACCAGTTCACCTTCAACTTCGGCACGAGCTTCTGATGACGAGGCTCGGGTGGGCGCTCGCGGCGACCGCGCTGTGCGCGGCCTGCAGGGGGACGCCCGCCTACCGCCCGAACGCCCGCAAGGCGCCGGCGGAGCTCGCGGTCGCGCCGGCCGCCAACGCGCGGCTGCTGCCCCCCGGCGGGGCGGCGGCGGTCCCCGCGACGCCGCTCGCGCCGACCGGCGAGGGTCACGGCCTCGCCCCCGGCGTGATGGGGCGGCCCGCCGACACGGGCTTCGACTCCGTCGGCACGATCGCCACGGTCGTCACGGCCGTCGTGCTGTTGCCGCTGACCTTCTCCGACGACCTCGACACCCGCGAGGCGACCGGCGACGTGTTGCAGATCCTGCTGCCCGCCGCGGCCTTCGGCGGCACGGTGCTGGAGGGCGACCGCGAGGGCGCGGGCATGTTCGCGCGCTCGTTCTTCACGAGCTGGGCGACGACCTACGTGCTGAAGTACTCGGTCGACAAGTGGCGCCCGTCCGGTTCGAACCCCGAGAGCTTCCCCAGCGGTCACACGATGGGCGCGTTCGCCGGCGCGTCGTTCATCCAGCAGCGCTACGGCAGCCGCTTCGGCATCCCCGCCTACCTCGGCGCGGTCTTCACCGGGATCAGCCGCGTCGACTCCGAGAACCACTTCATGGACGACGTGGTCGCGGGCGCCAGCATCTCGATGCTGAGCACGTGGTACTGGGTCAGCCCGATCTCCGGCACGACGTCGATCGAACCGGTCGTCGACGGCTCGGGCGGCGTCGGCATCGGCCTGCGCGTGGGCAACGAGACGCAGCACACGGTGCGTGACCGCCACCACCAGCCGGAGGACGACTTCGAGAAGCGCTTCCGCTTCGAGTGGGCGTTCGGCGCCGCGCACCAGGACACCAACACCGTCCAGTCCCCGCCCGGCACCGGCGACGTGATCCACCTGGAGGACTTCCGCGACGTCGCGGACACGACGACGACCTCGCAGGCCACCTTCGAGTACTTCCCCGTCGAGAGGCACGAGTTCGCGGTGCGCTACTCGCCGTTCGAGGTCCGCGACTCGGGCACGCTCGACGCGCCCGCCAGCTTCAACGGCGTGACGCTGAACGCCGGCGCGGTCTCCAGCGCCTACCGCAACTACGACGCGCGCGGCTGGTACCGCTACGTCATCCCGACGCCGGGCCGCTGGACGGCGAAGGTCGGCCTGGCGCTGGCGGTCATGGACCTCGGCATCCAGATCTCCGACGGCGTGAACACGGCCTCGCTGGACGACACGGTGCTGGTGCCCGCGGCGCACGTCCACGTGGGCTACTGGTTCACGCCGCGGCTGTGGGTGTTCGCCGAGTCCGACATCGGGTCGTTCCAGGGCGACGACCTGGTCGACGGCAACGTCATGGCGCGCTACGCGCTGAGCCGGCAGTGGGACGTGGGCCTCGGGTACCGCTTCGTGCACCGCCGGATCGACGACGAGGAGCTGGTGCACCAGCTGGACCAGAACCGCCTGCTGCTGGCGGTCGGCCACAGCTTCTGAGCGCCCGGCGCCCCGCGGGGGCGCGGGGACTCCGACGCCGCGGCGCCGCCTACATCAAGGGCTCGAGGAAGCCCGCGAAGGCGCTCGTCAGGCGCGTCGTCCAGCGCTTCCGCCACGTCGTCTCCGGCATCTCGCCGACCTCCGCGTAGCGCTCGTGGAACTCGGGATGCGTCGCGGGGACGGGCTCCTGCCCCTCGCGCAGCTCGTAGGCCGACGTGTAGCGCCACGGCCAGACGTCGAGGACCGGCAGGCTGCGCGAGATCCCCTGCATGAAGCTGTTGAACTGCGCCCACACGGGCACGCGCGGCTTCTTCGCGGTCGCCCACGAGTTCGCCGGCGCCATGATGCGCCGCATCGACGCTTCCAGCTCGGCCGCGACCGCCGCGTCGTAGATCAGCACGCCCGCCTCGGTGTTGTAGTGCGCCGAGCGCGGGTCGAAGTTGTGCGACCCGATCAACACGACGTCGTCGTCGATGACGAAGGACTTGGAGTGGATCGCGACGCTGGGCCCGGACCCGTCCGGGTCCTCGTCGAGCAAGCGCGGCAGGCGCGGCACGAAGTGCTGCAGCTCGTCGGGGTGCGGCTTCAGCTCGTAGATCATCATCCCGACCTTGCGCCACAGGTT
>JAUHYB010000586.1 GCA_030426745.1 bacterium | reverse complement strand
CCGTCCGCGAGCTCGACGTCGGCCAGGAAGCGCTTGTAGCGGCGCAGCAAGGTCGCGCGCTCGAGCGGCGCGTCGATCTTCACGCCAGCGCGCCCCAGTCGGTCGACTCCACGACCGGCCACGCGCGGTCGGCGGCGCGCGCGCGCAGGTGGTCGTCGGGCGTCACGCACACCGGGTGGCTGACGGCTTCGAGCAGCGGCAGGTCGTTGTGCGAGTCGGAGTAGAACCAGCTCTCGTCCAGGTCGCCGATCTCCATGTCGCGCTTCGCGAGCCAGCGCTCGACCGCGCGCAGCTTGCCCTCGCGGAAGCACGCGCCGCCGTGCACGCGGCCGGTGTAGCGGCCGTCCGCGCGCTCGCCGCGCGTCGCCAGGCAGTGCTCGAAGCCCAGCTCGCCGGCGATCGCCTCCGCCAGGAAGTCGTGGCTGGCGCTGGCGAGGACGACGCGGTCGCCGCGCTCGCGGTGCGCGGCGATGCGCTCGACCGCCGCGGGGCGCAGGCGCCGCTCCAGCTCGCCCGCCAGGTAGTCCGCGCGCCACGCGACGAGCGTGTCCCAGTCCTCGCGCGACAGCGGTTGCAGCTGGAAGCGCATGTACTCGTCGATGTCGAGCACGCCCGCCTCGTACTCGCGTTGGAAGCGGTCGACGCAGTCCATGTAGTCGAGCCCGCGCGCGACGAGGTACCGCGACCAGGCGAACTCGGAGTCGCCGTCGATGAGCGTGTTGTCGAGGTCGAAGAACGCGATCCGGACCATGAGGGGGAGTGGGTCTGGGGGAGCGTGAGAGCGAGCGCCGAGCCGCGAGGCAGCGACCCGGCGCGAGGAACGGAGGCCGCGCGGCGTCCGATCAGACCGAGATGGCGTACTCGTCGTCGCCGTCCTCGATCGGATAGCGCGGGCCGCCCGGCCCGCCGACCGAACCCTTCCACGGGTCGGGTCGCATCAACGGCCGCACGACGGCCTGGCTGGCGCGGACGGCGGCGAAGGTGCGCGCGGCGTGGATGACGACGCGGAAGGCGACCAGCGCCTGGCCGACCAGCACGGCGACCAGCGTCATCGTGAAGTCCGGAGCGCCGTCCCTCGTCGTCGCGATCTCCTGCACGCCCATCGCGCCGAAGTAGACGACGAGCACCTCGATGCCCAGCAGCAGCACCATCGGACGCAGCGTCTGGATCGGGTGACGCAGGATGGTGAACGCGGTCAGGGTGCCGTTCCAGATCACCGAGCTCGTGTCGTGCAGCGCGATGCGCGTGCGCGTGTACCGCGCCCAGACCATCACGCAGACGAAGCCCAGCGCGTACAGACCGGCCTGCATCCACGCCAGGTGCACGACCTGGTCCTCGGACGACAGCGTCTCGAGCGCGCCCCAGTCGGACTCGGGCACGCCGTACCACTTGCCCAGGACCAGCTCGTTCCACGGCATGCCGTACAGGATCCAGCCGAGCACCGAGAGCTTGATCAGCACCAGCAGGTACAGGCGGAAGAAGCGGCCGAAGTAGCGCGCGCCGCCGAAGAAGAAGCGCTTCACGTACTTGCTGCGCTTCTTGCCGAGCGCGATCTGCAGCCAGCCGCCCGCCTGGAAGACGTACCACAGCATCACGAGCAGGCCGGCGACGGCGCCGACGCGCGCGGAGCTCGACTTGAGCGCGCCCAACTCGTCGCCGTGGTCGGTCACGAAGGTCGTGTCCGCGAGGCCGCCTTCCGTCGCGGCCGTGAAGCTGCGGTAGAAGCCGTCCATGAACGAGCCGTGCTCGTAGCGGTTGCCCAGCATGCCGTCCATCGCGGAGAACCACGGCAGCGCGACGGCGAGCGAGAGCAACGTCAGCACGAGCCAGCACACGCCCCACACGCCGACGCGGCGGCCGGCGGAGCCGAGGGCGCGCAGGAAGATCCAGCCGCCCTCGCGCTCGTTCGCGACGTCGGGTTCGGGCTCGTAGTTCGGGTGCGCGGGCCGCGGCTCGGGCGCGGGGGCGTCGACGATCACCGGGTCCATCTCAGCCTCCGATCTGTCCGTGCCAGTGCAGCTGGCTCTGGGTGAAGCGCAGCACGCGGTCCGTC
>JAUHYB010000585.1 GCA_030426745.1 bacterium | reverse complement strand
CGCGCTTCGACCCCGAGGACGTCGTGCAGGCCGCCTTCCTCTCGGCCTTCCGCCACATCGGTGACTTCCGGTACCGCGGCGAGGGTTCGTTCCACGCCTGGCTGCGGACGATCCTGGACAACGCGCTACGCGACCGCATCAAGCACCACTTCCGCGCGAAGCGCAGCCCGGACCTCGAGTGCGCGCCGGTGGAGGACCAGCAGATCCTGCGCGACGCCGTCCGCCGCCTGCCCGCCGACCTGCGCGAGATCGTCGAGCTGCGCACCGAGTCCGGCATGACGTGGAACGCGATCGCGCGCCGGCTGGGGTACTCCTCCACCACCATCCGCCGCCGGGTCCAGGCCGCGCTGCAGCGCCTGCACTCCGAAGCCGATCCGCGCGTCTGCGGCTAGCGGGCTGCCGCCGGGCGCTTCCCGGGTCGCCGCGACCGCCGAGGTGCGGATCGCGTACACTCCGGGCCGCATGGCCGCGCCCGAGCACGTGTCGCCCGACTTCCTGATCGTCGGCGGAGGGATCGCCGGCGCGGCGACCGCCTACGAGCTCGCGCGCCGCGGCGCCGGGTCCGTCCTGGTCGTCGACCGCGAGCCCGTGCTGGGCGCGCACTCGACCGCGAAGAACGCCGGCATCCTGCGCACCTGGATCGCGGACGAGCCGACGCGCGAGCTGGCGCTGGAGAGCCTCGCCTTCCTCGAACAGCCGCCGGCGGGCTTCGGCGACGTGCCGCTGATCGATCCGGTCGGCCTGGTGCTGGAGGTGCGCGACGCGGACGCCGCCGCCTTCGACGCCTGGGCCGCGCGCCGGCCGGGCGGAGCGCTGCGCCTGGACGAGCGCGAGTTCACCGCCCGCGCCCCCCACGTCGCCTGGCGACCCGGCGGCTGGGCGCTGGTCCCCGGCGACGGACGCCTGGACGCCGCCGCGATCCACGCGGGCTTCGTCGCGGGCGCGCGGCGCGCCGGGGCGCGGTTCGTGAGCGAGGCGCGGGTGACGGAACTGCTGCGCGACGCGGGCCGCGTCGTCGGCGCGCGCTTCGCGGACGGCGCGCGCGTCACGGCCGGGTGCACGGTGGTCGCGGCCGGCGGATGGGCGAGCGCGCTCGGCGCCGACGCCGGGTCCCCGCTGCGCTTCGCGCCGCGCCGCCGCCACCTGCTGGTGACGGCGGTGGACGATCGCGTGGACCCGCGCTGGCCCGTCGTGTGGTCCGACGCGGGGCGCTACTACGTCCGGCCGGAGAGCGGCGGCCTGCTGGTCTGCGCGTGCGACGAGGCCGAGGTCGACCCCGACCGCTGCGACGTGGACGCGGCCGTGCTCGACGTGATCGCGGAGCGCGTCGCGTCGAACCTGCCGCGCTTCGCCGACGCCGGCGCCGCGCACTACTGGTGCGGGATGCGGACGTTCACGGACGACCCGCGCTTCGCGATCGGGTGGGATCCGACCGTCGAGGGTCTGGCGTGGGTCGCGGCGCTGGGCGGGCACGGGATGACGTGCTCGGCGGGCGTCGGGCGCCTGGCCGCGGACGTGCTGACGGGCGTGGACGCCGGGCGGCCGGCGCGGGCGTTCGACCCGGCGCGGCTGGTCGGGTCCGGCGGTGACGCGGACGAAGGCGCGGAGTCCGCGGAGACGCGGGCGGACGCGCTGCGGGCGTAGGGCCGCGGCCGATCGCGCGGCCGATCGCAGGGCCGGAGTGCAACGGCCGGGCCGACGCTCCCCCGCGGTCGAAGGTCCCGGCTCGGTCGAAGGTCCCGGCGCGGCCGAGGGTCCCGGCGCAGCCGGTCACCGCGCAGGCGCCGCCGCGACTTCTTGAACGATTGGGCACCAAGTCGCGTCACACCCCGCGCGAGTCGCCGAAGCCCGCGGCTCGATCGCTCACCGGCGCGCCGCGTCGCTCTCTCCGCGGCGCGCCGGCGGTCGAGCCCTCCCCGCCCACTTCGGCCCCCAGACCTCCCGATCCCCATGTTCAAGAGCATCCTGTTCGTCGGCGCCCTCGCGTTCACCGGCGGCGCCGCGCTGCAAGGCGCCGGCGAGACGCCCCGCGGCTTCCCGATCCACGACACCGCC
>JAUHYB010000584.1 GCA_030426745.1 bacterium | reverse complement strand
GCACGCGTGGCTCGCCGACCCGGACGCCTCCCCCGACGCGCGCTGGTCGGGCTGGGCGACGTGGCTCGGCGCCGAGGCCGCGGCGGGCGAGGTCGACCCCGCGCGCCGCGCCGGCCTGGTCGCGCTGGCCTGTCGCCAGGGTCGCTGGGCGGACGCGTGGGCGCACCACGAACGGCTCGGCGGATACCCGGATTGGCAAGCCGCCGTCACGCCGTGGATCCTGCCCGGCGCGCCCGTGGATCACGGCGCGCTCGCGGGCGGCGTCGCGGCGCCGATCGAGGACGGCCTGTTGCTGCGGCCGGGGCTGTTGCCCGAGGTGCTGCCCGGCGACGACGGCCGGTACCCGCCGCGGCTCGCGCGCGTGAACGGCGTGCGCATCGGCGACGCGGTCTGCGACCTGGTCTTCGAGCAGGAGCGCGGCGGCTACACGATCGACGTGTACCACCGCTCCGGCGGCGAGGGCCTGTTGCGCGTCGACCCGCCGGTGCCGCACGGCTCGAAGGTGTTCGTCGACTACGTGGACTGGGACCGCCAGGACGTGAAGGGCGGCGTGCTGGAGCTCGCGATCGCGCCGCGCGAGGAGGAGTACACGATCTACCGCCGCTACAAGCCGCGGCAGGACGACTTCCCGGCCGCGCCGGTGACGCGCCCGCTGCCGGCGGCGATCCGCGCGCTGGGGCTGCGCTTCCGCGTGCCGAGCGAGGCGGAGCGGCCGGAGGTCCGGGCCTTCGGCGCGGCGGTGACGGCGCTCCTGGACGTGCCGGTCGTCGTCGAGCTCGAGCCGCCGGGCGCGCCGCCCGGCCAGGACCCCGCGCACGCGCTGTCGATCCCCGCCGGCCCGGACGGCGCGCGGCTCCTGGCGCGGATGGCGAGCGTGGTCGAGACCTACCTGTTGACGGCGCCGCCCGCGGACGAGGATGCGGGCGCGACCTCCCCCGCCGCGGGAGGCCGCTGAGCGTCGCCGCCCTCCGCGACGATCGAGTACGCTGGAGGATCGCCCCCCACCGGAACGAACGCACATGAGCATCTATCGAGAGCACCGCGCGCGCTACCTGGCGCGCCTCGCCGAACTGGACGCGGCCGCCGTGATCCCCACGTCGACCGAGAAGACGCGCAACCACGACTGCACGTACCGCTTCCGTCCGCACTCGGACTTCTGGTACCTGACCGGCTTCGGCGAGCCGGGCGCCGTGCTCGTGCTGTTGCCGAAGGGCGAGGGCGACGAGGACTCGCCGCGCAGCGTGTTGTTCCTGCGCGAGCGCGACCGCTTGAAGGAGATCTGGAACGGTCGCCGGCTGGGCGTCGAGCGCGCGCCCGAGGTGCTGGGCGTCGACGAGGCGCGCCCGATCGAGGAGCTGTGGGACGCGCTGCCGACCTTGTTGAAGGGGTACGCGTCGATCGTCTACCGCGCCGGCGAGGAGCCGGACCGCGACCGCAAGATGCTCGAGGTCACCTCGCGTCTGCGCGCGCTCGCGCGCGGCGGCGTCGTCGGCCCGGCCGCGCTGGTCGACCCCGCGCCGAGCCTGCACGAGCAGCGCCTGTTCAAGACCGAGGGCGAGGTCGCGCTGATGCGCCGCGCCGCCGCGATCACCGCCGAGGCGCACACCGCCGCGATGGCCGCGACCGCGCCGGGCCGGAACGAGGCCGAGATCGAGGCGCTGATCGAGTACACCTTCCGCAAGAACGGCAGCACGGGGCCCGCCTACTCGTCGATCGTCGCGGGCGGCGCGAACGCGTGCATCCTGCACTACGTCGAGAACGACATGGAGCTGAAGGCGGGCGAGCTGCTGCTCGTCGACGCCGGCGCCGAGTGCGAGTTCTACGCGTCGGACGTCACGCGCACGTGGCCGGTCGACGGGCGCTTCACCGACGAGCAGCGCGCGGTCTACCAGGTCGTGCTGGACGCGCAGGTCGCCGCCGTCGACGCCTGCCGCCCGGGCAACACCTTCCTCGGCGTGCACGAGGTCGCGGTGCGCAAGCTGGTCGAGGGCCTCGTGTCGATCGGCCTGCTCGAGGGCGACGTCGACGAGCTGATCGAGGAGCACGCCTACGACCGCTTCT
>JAUHYB010000583.1 GCA_030426745.1 bacterium | reverse complement strand
CGCGCGCCCGTGCGCCGGATCAGGCCCGCGTGATCCTCCGTCGTCGCCGTGCCGAGCACCGCCCCCACGATCGGGAGCCCCGCCTGGTGCGCCGCGATCACGTCGGTGTAGCCCTCCACCAGCACCAAGTGGCGCGCGCGCCGGACCTCGCGCAGCGCGCGGTCCAGCCCGTACACCAGGCGGCCCTTGTGGAAGAAGTCGGTCTCGGAGGTGTTCACGTACTTGGGGCCGTCGCTGCCGTCGTCGAGCTTGCGCCCGCCGAAGCCGACCACGCGCCCGTCGAGGTCGCGGATCGGGATCATCAGGCGGCCGTGGAAGAAGTCGTAGGGGCGGCCGCGGTCGCTCTTACGGGCCAGGCCGGTCCGCTCGCACTCCTCGAAGGGGATTCCTTCCGTCCGCGAGAGTTGAACGATCGGGTTGCCCGAAGCCGGCGCCCAGCCGAGCTGGAACTCCGCGATCGAACGCTCGGTCAGGCCGCGTTCCGCCAGATAGCGTCGCGCCGCGTCCCCTTCGCGGGAACGGAGCGCGTCGGCGTAGAGCTTGGCGGCGCGCTCCAGCAGCGCGAAGCCCGGACGGTCCTGCTCGCGGCGGTCGCGACGGGGCCCGTTCTTCTGCGGCAGCTCCACGCCGGTGCGATCGGCGAGGAGCTGCAGCGCCTCCCAGAACTCGAGCCCGTCGTAGCGCTCGACGAAGGAGATCTGGTCCCCCCCCTCGGCGCACGCGCCGTAACAGCGCCAGGTGCCGCGTGTCGGGTCGACCTTGAACGAGGGCGTGCGCTCCTCGTGGAAGGGACAGCACGCCACCCACAGCCGCCCGGCGCGCTTCAGGTCGTGGACCCGCTCACGCACGACGTCCTCGATGGGCGCGCGCAGCTTGATGTCCTCGATGACTCGGCGTAGGTCGGACAAGGGTCCTCGGTCGGGAGTGCACGGACGCGCGTCGGGCGAGGCGCGCGTCGTTCGGTTCGGCGTGACGCGCGGCGACGCCCCGTGGGAGCGAGCGTCGCGGCGCGATGTGGCGGGGTCGGGCGGGCAGCGCGTGGCTGCGGGACGGGGTCGACCGCTCGAGGCGCGGTCGGGAGGTGCGCCGGACGAGGACTCCGCTGGAGTGCCGGGCGCGAGCTGGGTTCGACGGGTGGTCCGTCGGGAACGGACCGAGGACGGGGTGGGCGCTGGAGACGGGACGTGGACGGAACGCTGGGTACGAGACGCGGCGGGAGGCGCTCCGGGGGATCAGGCCCGGACGACCGCCACGCCGTGGGAGGCGCGGTGCGCTCGACGCCGGACGCGCACGCGGCGCGCGGAGTCGAGACACGAGTCTCCCACGAGTTCACGACGCGACGTCGGCGAGGGCGGGGAGGAGGGTCGCACTCCGTGCTCCGGACTCCATCGAACTCCCTGCGGTCCCGTTCGCTCGACCGTCACGCCCAATCCTAGCACGGGAGTCCGGCGCGGGCCACGCCGGGGGCGCCGCGTGAGGCGCCGCGTCCCGGATTCCGCGCCCGGCCCGGCGGATCAGCGCCCGCCGGGGCCGCCGGCGGGGCGCCCCCGCCAGGCGGACGAGCGGGAGAGGGCCAGGAAGGCCTCGAGCGGCAGGGTCTCCGCCCGCGCCGCGGGGTCGGCGCCGACCGCCGCGAGGGCCGCGCGCGCGGCCTCGCGGTCGCCGAGCAGGTCCCCCAGCACGCGCCCCACCCCCTGGCGGCGGCGGTGGAACAGCCCGGCGGCGAGCGCGGCGAGCTCGGCGCGGTCCTCGGGCCCCGGCGGGTCGGCGCGGCGCGCGAGGTGGCACACGGCGCTCGAGACCTTCGGCCGCGGCCAGAACAGGTTCGCGGGGACCTCGCGTCCGACCCGCGCGTCGTAGGACGCTTGCAAGCGGATCGAGATCGGCCCCCAGTCCGACGTGCCGGGCGCGGCGGCGATGCGCTCGGCGACCTCGAGTTGCACGAGCGCGTGCATCTCGACCGGCGGGTTCGGCAGCTCGGACAGGACGGCCATCAGGGGCGCGCTGATCGAGTACGGCAGGTTCGCGACGAGCTTCCACGGACCCTCGTCCCACAGGAGCGCGG
>JAUHYB010000106.1 GCA_030426745.1 bacterium | reverse complement strand
GTGGCGCGGCACGAAGACCGACGTCGCGCTGCGGCTCGCGGCGACGACCGGCATCGCGCTGCCGAACTTCGTGATCGCCGGCTTCCTGGTGATCCTGTTCGTCTTCCTCGTGCCGCTCTTGCCCGTCGCGGGGTACGGCAGCCCCGCGCACCTGATCCTGCCGGGCTTCGCGCTGGGCGCGCCCTTCGCCGCGTACATCGCGCGCTTGTCGCGCACCGGCATGCTGGAGGTGCTGCACCAGGACTACATCCGCACGGCGCGCGCGAAGGGCCTGTCCGAACGCCTCGTCATCCTGCGGCACGCGTTGAAGGGCGGCATCCTGCCGGTCGTCAGTTACCTGGGCCCCGCGACCGCCGGCATCCTGACCGGCAGCCTCGTTATCGAGCGCATCTTCGCGATCCCGGGCACCGGGTCGCACTTCGTGAACAGCGCGCTCAACCGCGACTACACGCTCGCGATGGGCGTGACGATCCTCTACACGGTGCTCGTCTACGCGCTGAACACGCTCGTCGACCTCGCGTACACCTTGCTCGACCCGCGCATCGAGCTGGAGGACGAAGCGTGAGCGTCGAAGCACGTCGCCCGAGCGCGCAACGCTGGGACCTCGGCGGGCGCGACCTCGAGGCGCTCCTGGCCGAGTCGGCGAAGTACAAGGGCGAGAGCCTGTGGCAGGACGCGCGCCGCCGCCTGTGGGCGAACCCCGCCGCGCGCTGGAGCTTCCTGTTCCTGGTCGCCTTCGGCCTGCTGTCCCTGTTCGCGCCCGCGCTGCCGATCCCGTCCCCCGTCACCCTCGACCTGCAGCTCGAGCCGCAGCCGCCCGTCGCGCCCTGGACGCAGTTCGGCGGCGGCGGCTTCGAGCCCGAGTACTGGGACCTCGCCGGCCCCGACCGCGCGCTCGTGTCGCTGCGCGAAGCCGTCTTCGGCGACTGGCAGACCGGCCCGTGGATGGGCACCGACGCGAAGGGGCGCGACCTGCTCTCGCGCATCCTGTGGGGCAGCCGCACGTCGATCCTCGTCGCGCTCGCCGCGGCCGCGTGCAGCCTGGCGATCGGCGTCACCTACGGCGCGCTGTCCGGCTACCTCGGCGGCCGCGTCGACAACCTGATGATGCGGATCGTCGACATCCTCTACTCGATCCCGTTCATCTTCGTAGTGATCTTCCTGATCACGATCGTGAACGAGTACCGCACGGAGCTGGAGGACAGCTTCGGCATCGACCGCGAAGTCGTCTTCTACGTCGTGATCGGCGCGATCTACTGGCTGACGATGGCGCGCGTCGTGCGCGGCCAGGTGCTGTCGCTGCGCAAGGAGGAGTTCATCGAGGCCGCGCGCGTCCAGGGCGCGTCGACCGCGCGCGTCCTGTTCCTGCACCTCGTGCCGAACGTGCTCAGCGTCGTGATCGTCTACCTGACGCTGACCATCCCGGCGGTGATGCTGTTCGAGGCGTTCCTGTCGTTCCTCGGCCTCGGCATCGAGCCTCCGAAGGTCTCGTGGGGCCTCTTGGCCGTCGACGGATCCGAGTCGATCAACCCGATCCGCATCTACTGGTGGTTGATCGTGTTCCCCGCCGCCGCGATGGGCGCGACGCTGCTGGCGCTGAACGTGCTGGGCGACGGCCTGCGCGACGCGCTCGACCCGAAGCTGCGAGGCAAGGACGGATGAGCCCGGTCCTGGACGTCCGCGACCTCTCGGTCCGCTTCGACACGCGCGACGGCACGGTGCGCGCGGTCGACGGCGTGTCGTTCGCGCTGGAGGAGGGCGAGACGCTGGGCCTCGTCGGCGAGTCGGGTTCCGGCAAGTCGGTGACGAACCTGGCGCTGCTCGGATTGGTCCCCTCGCCGCCCGGCGTCGTCGAGCGCGGCGAGGTGCTGTTCGACGGCCGCGACCTGCTCGCGCTGCCGCCGCGCGAGCTGCGCAAGCTGCGCGGGGACCGCGTGTCGATGATCTTCCAGGACCCGATGACGTCGCTGAACCCGCTGCTGACCGTCGGGCGCCAGCTGACCGAGGTGCTCGAGGTCCACCGCGGCATGTCGCGGCGCGACGCCCGCAAGAAGGCCGCCGCGGGCCTCGCCGACGTCGGCATCCCCGCGCCCGAAGCGCGGCTCGACGCGTACCCGCACGAGCTGTCCGGCGGCATGCGTCAACGCGTGATGATCGCGATGGCGCTCCTGTGCGACCCGAAGGTCTTGATCGCGGACGAGCCGACGACGGCGCTCGACGTGACGATCCAGGCGCAGATCCTGGAGCTGCTGCAGGACCTGCAGGCGAAGCACGGCACCGCGATCGTGATGATCACCCACGACCTGGGCGTCGTCGCCGGCATGGCGGACCGCGTGAACGTGATGTACGCCGGCCGCGTCGTCGAGACGGCGCCGACGCGCGACCTGTTCCGCGCGCCGGCGCACCCGTACACGCGCGCGTTGCTCGCCAGCATCCCGCGCCTGTCGAGCTCGCCGGACGAGGACCTCGCCGCGATCCCCGGCGCGCCGCCGGACCTGGCGGACCTGCCGCCGGGGTGCGCGTTCGGGCCGCGGTGCGAGCGCGTGCGCGACGCGTGCCGGACCGCGGTGCCCGCGCTCGCCGCCCTCCGCGCGAGTCTGCGCTCGAACGCGGATCGGCGCGCGGCGTGCATCGACGCGGACGCGTTGCACGAGGCAGGAACGGCCGCGCACGCCGCGCCCGACGGACACCGGGAGGACCGCCGATGACCCCGCCCCTGCTGGAGGTCCGCGGCCTCACCAAGCGCTTCCCCGTCGGCGGACGCTCGCTGCTGGGCAAGCCGCGCGGCTGGCTCGAAGCGGTTCGCGACGTCTCCTTCGACCTCGAGCGCGGCCGCTCGCTCGGCCTCGTCGGCGAGTCCGGTTGCGGCAAGTCGACGACCGCGCGCACGATCATCGGCCTGCACCGCGCGACCGCCGGTTCCGTGCGCCTCGACGGCGAGGAGCTGACCGGCCTCACGCGTCGTGGTTGGCTCCCCTACCGCCGCCGCGTGCAGATGGTCTTCCAGGATCCCTACGCGTCGCTCGACCCGCGGCAGACGGTCGCGTCGATCCTGGCCGAGCCGCTCGCGATCCACGGCCTGGCGAAGCCGCGCGACCGCAAGCTGCGCGCCCTCGCGCTGCTCGAGGCCGTCGGCCTGAACCCGCGCCACGTGAACCGGTACCCGCACGAGTTCTCGGGCGGCCAGCGGCAGCGCATCGGCGTCGCGCGCGCGCTCGCGCTCGAGCCCGACCTGTTGATCTGCGACGAGCCCGTGTCCGCGCTCGACGTCTCGATCCAGGCGCAGATCCTGAACCTGTTGAAGGAGCTGCAGGAGCGCTTCGGCCTCGCGTACCTCTTCATCGCGCACGACCTGGCCGTCGTGCGCCACCTGTGCGACGAGGTCTGCGTCATGTACCTCGGCCGCGTCGTGGAGCGCGCGTCGCGCGACGACCTGTTCCGCGATCCGCGCCACCCGTACTCGCGCGCGCTCTTGTCCGCCGTGCCGCTGGCCGATCCCGAGGCCGAGGCCGAGCGCCGCCGCATCGTGCTGGAGGGCGACGTGCCGTCGCCGACGAACCCGCCGACCGGCTGCGCTTTCCACCCGCGCTGCCCCGACCGCGAGCGCGTCCCCGGCGACCTCTGTCGCGCGGAATGCCCGTCGTTGCGGGCACGCGCGGACGGCCGCGTGCACGCCTGTCACCTCGAGGCGCCGGCCGGCGCGGCGGCGGCCCGGATCCAGGCGTGAATACGGAACGAGCCGTCGCGTAGACTCGGCGCTCGTTCCCCGTTCCATCCCCACGACGGATCCCCAGCCATGACCAACGCCGGACTCAAGCCGCACCGCGGCGGCCTCATCCTGACCCTCGGCATCCTCTCCTGGGTGTTGCTCGGCCCGCTCTCGTCCTTCTTCGCCTGGTTCCTCGGCAAGAGCGACATGCGCGAGATGGACGCCGGACGCATGGACCCCGACGGACGCAACCTCACGCAGGTCGGCATGATCCTCGGGATGATCTACTCGATCCTGACCATCGTCGGCGTGCTGTTCGTGATCGTGATGCTCGTGCTGGGCATCGGCCTCTCGGTCGGCGGCGCCGCGGCGTCCTGACCCGGCCGGAGCTCGATGAGCGCCGCCCCGCCCCCCGACTCGCCGCCCCCCGACTCGCCGGACTCGCGAGAGCCCGCGGGGGACGGCGCGCGCGGGTGGCCGCGGCTGTACCCGTTCACGCGGCGCCTGCGCCTGCCGCGCGGAGCGGACGACGGCGCGGACGATCGGGCGCGCGACGCGCTGGTCCGCGGCTTCGCCGCCCACGTCGGCGTCTGGGTGTCCGTCGTCGTCCTCGTGCTGCTCGTCCTCGCGATCCGCGCCTGCGCCGCCGGCTGACCCCGGATCCCGCCTTCCCTCGCGCGCCCCGGTCGGGTGCAATGCCCGCATGAGCGCCGCGCGCATCCGAGTCGCGAACGTCACGCGCCGCTACGGCGATCACCTCGCCGTGGACGGCGTGTCGTTCGAAGTGGAGGCCGGCGAGATCGTCGGCTTCCTGGGCCCCAACGGCGCGGGCAAGTCGACCGTGCTGCGCATGCTGTCGACCTACCTGCCGCCGACGTCCGGCGCGTTGGAGGTGGCCGGGCACGACGTCGAACGCGAGCCGCTGGCCGTCCGCCGCGCGATGGGGTGCCTGACCGAGCACAACGCGCTCTTCGACGGCATGCGCGTGCGCGCGTTCCTCGACTTCGTCGGCGGCGTGCACGGCTTGCGCGGCGCGCGGCTGGCCGAGCGTCGCGCGTGGGTCGTCGACCGCACCGAGCTCGCGCCGGTGATGAAGAAGCGCATCAGCGAGT
This sequence comes from bacterium, assembly GCA_030426745.1. Taxonomy (GTDB): domain Bacteria; phylum Planctomycetota; class UBA1135; order UBA1135; genus JACKHV01. The sequence continues at coordinate 5,415 of JAUHYB010000106.1, read as the reverse complement.
GCTCGAAGGGCTTCCGCCAGCGCGTCGGCCTGGCCGCGGCGTTGATCCACGACCCGTCGGTGCTCCTGCTCGACGAACCGACGCACGGCCTGGACCCGCTGCAGGTCGTCGCCTTCCGCGACTTCGTGCGCGAGCTGTCGCCCGGCCGCGCGATCCTGTTCTCCAGCCACATCCTGGCCGAGGTCGCGGAGATCGCAACGCGGCTGCTGGTGATCCAGGGCGGCCGCATCCGGCTGGACGCGCCGATCGCCGAGCTGGAAGCGCGCGCCGCGCAGCAGGGCGGCACGCTCGAGTCGATCGTGCTGGACGCCGCGCGCGAGACGACCGCGGGGGCCGCGTCGTGAGTTCGCCCGCCGACGTCCCCGCGCGTTCGACGCACGACCACGACTCCGCGTCCGCCGCCCGCGGCGGCGCGACGGCCGGCGCGTTGACCGGCGTGCGTCTCGTCGCCGCGCGCGAGCTGCGCGCACTCTTCGCCTCCGCCGTCGCGCCGGTCTTCCTGATCGCGGGGCTCGTGCTGCTGAACTCTCTCTACATGAACGAGTTCTTCCTGGCCGGGCGCCTGGACATGACGCCGCTGTTCGACGCGCTCGGCGTACTCGCCGCGCTGCTCGTCCCGGCGATCACCATGCGACTGTGGGCGGAGGAGCGCCGCCGCCGCACCTTCGAGCTGTGGATGACGCTGCCGCTCGCGCCGTGGCAGGTCGTGGTCGGCAAGTACCTCGCCGCGCTCGCGCTGTTCGCGCTGTTCCTGGTCGGCACGCTGCCGGTCGTCGCGATGCTGGTGTCGCTGGGCGAGCCCGACCTGGGCGTCATCGCGGCGTCGTACGTCGGCGCGTTGTGCCTCGGGTCACTGCTGGCGTCGGCGGGCCTGTTCCTGTCGTCGCTGTGCCGCGACCAGATCACGGCGTACTTGCTCGCGGTCCTCGCCGGCGCCCTGTTCCTGGCGACGGGCCACCCGCGCGTCGCGCTCGTGGTCGACGGCATGGCGCCCGACCTGGCCGTCGGGCGCGTGCTCGCGGACTCCTTCTCGTCGCTGCCGCGCTACGAGGCGTTCCTGCGCGGGCGCGTCGAGCCGGCGTCGCTCGTGCACTTCGTCGGGTGGACCGTCGCGTTCCTGGCGGCGAACGCGTCGGCCGTGAGGCGCCTGCGACCGTGACCGCGCGCGCCCTCCCGTTCCTGCTGGCGTTGCTGGTCGGCGCGTCCGCCGTCTTCGGCGCGCGCCTCGTCGCGCGCACCGCGCCCAGCGTGCACGCCGACTGGGCGGTCGGCGGCGGCGCGGCGGCTCGCGCGCGCGCCGCGGAGCTCGCGGCGGAGCTGGGCGACCCGCTGCGCATCACCTACTGGACCAGCGCGCCCGACGACCTGCCGGCGACGCACACCGCGCTGCCGACGGCCGTGCACGAGCGCCTGCGCGACCTGTTCTCGGACGCGGACGACGCGACGGTGTCCCGCGCCTTCCCCGGCGCCCACCCCGAGTGGTCGAGCTTCCTGAGCGCCGCCGGCGTGCGCCCGACGCGCGCGCGGACCGTGCGCGGCGACGGCTGGACGGAAGCGCGCCTGTGGTCGTCGTTGCGCGTCGAGTGCGGCCCGGCGCCCGCCGCCGTGTGGAACGGCGTGGGCCCCGACGACCTGCCGCTGCTCGACGCGTGGGTGCTGGGGCGGCTCGAACAACGCGCCCGGCCGCGCGCCGCGCGCATCGGCGTCGACGCGCCGCCCGACTACGGCGTCCTGCGCGCGCGCTTGGCGGACCTCGGCGAGGTGCGCGAGGTCGACGCCGCGACCGACGACCTCGGCGCGCTCGACCTCCTGGTGTGGGTCGCGCCGGACGCGGTCGACGCGGCGACCCTGGCGCGCCTCGACGCCTTCCGCGCGTCGGGCGGCAGCCTCGCGATCGCCGCGAGCGCGTGGACCGCCCGCGAGTCGCGCGACGACGACGCCGCGCGACTCGAGCTCGCCGCGTCCGGCTTCCCCGCCGGCGACGTGCTCGCGCACTACGGCCTGGTCGCCGACCCGCTGCCGGTCTTCGACGAGCGCTGGGTCGGCGACGACGGGACGGACGAGGTCGCGCGCCCCCACCGCGTGCGCTGCATCGCGCCGAACCAGGACTTCCGCGAGCTGGCGGACCAGCCGAACGGCGACGTGCCGTTCGTCGCGCCGACCGCGTTCCGGCTGGACCCCGAAGCGCTCGCGGCGCGCGGGCTGCGCGGCGTCGTCATCGCGTCGGCCGGCGCGGACGCGTGGTCGCCGCCGGTCGCGGACGGCGCGCGGTCGCAGGTGGAGTGGAACGCGATGCCGCGCCGCGAGAACGCGTACGCGCCGCTCGCCGCGCTGCTGTTGCCCGAGGATCCGTGGGAGGGCGACGTCGTCTACCTGGGATCCGCGAGCCCGCTGTCGGACGAGGCGCTCGCCGCGCGCGACGCGGCGCCGACCCGCATGCTGGCGGCGATCGCTGACACGCTGGCGTCGGACGAGCGCCTGGTGCGCCGCGGGCTGGCGAGCCGCCGCCCCGCGCCGCTGCCGGAACTCGCGCCGACGGAGCGGCTGGCGTGGCGCGGCCTGGTCGTCGGGTTGGTGCCGCTCGCGCTGGTGATCGCGACCGTCCTGGCGCGCCGCGGCCGCGCGCGCACGAAGCGCGCGTGGCGCCCGCTGGTGCCGGTCGGCGCGGCGGCGATCGCGCTGGCGTTCCTCGTCCCGCGGCTCGCCGCGGGCGGCGCGTCCTTCGGCGGCGCGACCGCGCCCGAGCGCGCGCAACGCGTGTTCGCGGACCTCGCCCCGGCGGACGGCACGACGCGCTTCGCGACCCTGTTCTCCTTCGACAGCGACCTGCCGCCCGAGTGGCGCGGCGCGGCGCGCGACGCCGAGCACTGGTGCCGCGCGCTGGCCGACGCCGTGCCGGGACTCGCCTACGACGGCATGCGGTCCGCGCGCGAGGGCGCGGCGCCCGCGGAGGTCGACGTCACGCCGCTGTCGGTCAGCTCGACGCTGGACGAGCGCACGACGGTGCGGCGCGTGTACGCGCACCTGATCGTGTTCGGCGGCGACGGGACGCGCGCGATCCCGCTGGAGTCGGCCGAGGCGATCGGCGACCTGCCCTTCCGCTTGGCCCTGGCGCTCACCGCCGCCCGCGACGGGCGCGCGCCGACGCTGGCCGTGCTGGCGAACGCGCCGCGCCTGTCCCCCGCCGAGGCCGAGCTGGAGTACGCGCGCCGCGGCCTGCACCCGCCGCGCGGCGGCGAGGCGTTCGGCGCCGCGCTGGACGGCTTGCGCGCCGCGGGCTTCGCGCTCGAGACGATCGACCGCGACGCGCCGCGCGTGTCCGACGACGCGGACGCCGCGCTGTGGCTGCAACCGCGCCGCGACACGCTGCCGATGTCCGTCGCGCTGGCCGACCACCTCGCGAGCGGCGGCCGCGCGATCGTCGCGGGGCAGCACTTCCGCGTCCTGGCGCGGCAACGCGACGACGCGGACGGCGCGCTGCGCTTCTGGCCGCAGCCGCAGTTCTGCGACCTCGACTCCGGCTACCTGCCGGCGCTCGGCGCGACGCTGGCGCGCGAGGTGCTGTTCGACGAGCTCTACTCCGCGCTCGACGTGCCGACGCAGGTCCAGACCGAGGACGGCGACCGCGTCGTGCGCCAGCCGGCGGCCGGCCCGTTCCTGTTGCGCGTGCCCGCGGCGAACCGCGCGCCGGGCTTCGCGGGCGCGGCGGACCTGTCGATGCCCGGCGGCGCGCGGTGGGTGCTGGACGACGCGCAACTCGCGCGGCGCGGCATCGCGGCCGAGGTGCTGGCGACCACGTCGACCGGCGCGTGGGCGTTCGACTGGCGCGGCGGCGACCTGCCCGAGGGCGCGCTCGGCGGCGCGCGCGGCGCGGCGGACGTCACGCACTTCGACGCGCGGCAACCGCTGGCCGTCGCGCTCGAAGGGCGCTTCCCCACCGCCGAGGTCGCGATCGAGCGCACGCCCGACGGGCGCGAGCGGGGTCGGCTGGTCGTGGCGGACGACGCGGACGGCGCGGCGCCGGACGGGCGCCTGGTGTTGCTCGGCGGCAGCCTGGGCTTCACGGACGAGCTGGTCCGCGCCGGCGGGGCGCGCGGCGACCGCGCGTTGCTCGCGATGGTCGCGGACCTCGCGTGCGCGCCGGAAGTCGCGGCGCTGCTGCCGCGCGACGACGCCGCGCGCGGCTTCGACCACGTGCCGCCGCGCGAGCGCACCGCGTGGCGCGTGGCGGTCGTCGGGCTGGTGCCGGCGCTGTTGCTCTTGCTCGCGTGGATCGGGAGGGCGCGGGCGTGAGTCGCGCGACGGTGATCGTCGGCGCGCTCGCGCTGTTCGCGATCGCGTTGGGCTTCGCCGCGACGGGATCGCGCGGGACCGCGGTGGACGCGGCGGCGCCGATCACGTCGCTGGTGGACGTCGCGCCCGCGGACGTCGCGCTGGTCGGCGTCGAGTGGCCGGCCGCGGACGAGCGACACCTGTACGGCTTCGACGGCGAGCGCTGGCGCTGTCGCACCGCGGTGGACGCCGTGGCGTCGAGCGAGGGCCTCGCCGCGTTGATCGCCGACCTGTGCGAGGCCACGGGCACGCGGCGCGTCGTGCCCGCCGCGCGCGCGGCGGCGTACGGCATCGACGACGCGGCGCCGCGCGTCACCTTGTTCGGCGCCCGCTGGAACGAGCGCGAGGACCGCGACGCGCTGGCGACGATCGTGCTGGGCGATGAGGTCGAAGGGCGCCGGTCGTACGTCGCGCTCGCCGGCACCGGCGAAGTGTGGGAGGTCGACCGCCTGCCCGCGCGGCGGCTCGAGCGCGAGGACGGCGACCGCCTGCCGCCCCTGCTCGACCGGCGCCTGCTCGCGGGCGAACGACCCACGGAAGGCGGCGGCTTCACCCGCGCGTTCCTCGACTTCGCGGACGGCCGCTCGTGGGAACTGGCGCGCGTCGGCCCGCGCGACACCTACCAGTGGGAGCTCCGCGCGCCGGGCGCCGCCGCGGTGCCCGTCTTGCCCTACCGCATCGCCGGCTGGCAGAGCTTCGTCTACCGCACGCCCTACGCGGGCTTCGCGTCCCCCGCCGACGCGGCGCGCTTGGGCCTCGAGTCGCCGTGGCTGACGATCACGCTGGTGGACGAGCGCGGATCGATCGAGCTGCGCGTGGCCGAGCCCGCGGGCAACCAGCCGCTGGCCGTGGCGAACGCGCGCTCGCGCATGATCGTGCTGCTGTCCCCCGACGCGACGGACCTGCTGGTCCCGGAGACCGCCGACTTCGTCGACCGCACGCGCCCGAACCCGTGGGAGTCGTGGCTGGGCGCGGGCGCGATCCGGCGTTGACCCGGGAGGGCACGGCGTAGGGAACGTACGGAGCCGGGCTCGTTGTTTCACCGACGGTCGATGCGCGGCAGCCGCCGAAGGCGGCGGCTGC
>JAUHYB010000105.1 GCA_030426745.1 bacterium | reverse complement strand
CCCCGCGCGCGGCCGAGGACGACGACGCGCGCACGCGCCCGGCGAGGCGGCCGCCCGCCCCGACCTCCTCCGCCGGACGCCCGCGCTCCTTTCCTTGCGTCGGAGCGGGTCGGTCGTGAGGATTCGTGGCCCCTCGTTCCGCGCCCCCTCCCCAGGACGCCCGTGACAGACACCCCCACCCCGCCGCCCGGCGGCAAGCCGCGCTGGACCTCCCAGCTGTTCCAGAACCGCTACCGCGAGATCACCTGGCAAGCGGTGGTCTTCGGCATCGCGATCGGCGTCGTGATGAACGCGGCGATCACCTACTCCGGCCTGAAGATCGGCTTCACCATCGGCGGCTCGGCGATCGCGGCCGTCCTCGGCTGGGGCGTCCTGCGCGGACTCCTGCGCAAGGGCACGATCGTCGAGACGAACCTGGCGCAGACGGTGGCCTCCACGGTGAACACCTCCAATTCGGGGGTGATCTTCACCGTGCCGGTGCTCTTCCTGCTCGGGCTGCAGGCGCAGATCGACGAGCTGTGGCTGATCGCCGCCTGCATGGCGGGCGCCACGCTCGGCGTCGCGTTCATCATCCCGACGCGCAAGCAGATGATCGACCTCGAGCGCCTGCGCTTCCCCACCGGGACCGCGGTCGCGTCGGTGCTGCGCTCGCCGGGCGAGGGCGTCGCGAAGGCGAAGGTGCTGCTGTTCGGCATCGCGGCGTCGATGCTGATCTTCTTCTTCACGCACAGCCGCGACGCCTTCGGCTTCGGCTACGGCTCGCTGGGCATCCCGGGCGTCAGCGACGACTCGATCGACGTCGCGCAGTGGATCCAGGCAGCGGGGCTGCCGTGGCACGAGTCGATGCAGTTCACCTGGGCGATCGCGCCCTTCGCGCTGGGCGCGGGCTTCATCACGGGTCGCCCCGGGCTCGTCGTGCTCGCCGGCGGCCTGCTCGCGGGCTTCATCATCACGCCGCTCGCGTACGAGTGGGGCTGGATCCCGCCGAGCGTCTCCGCGGCCGAAGCCGGCGGCTGGGCGCTCTCCAACATGAACAAGCCGCTCGGCATCGGCCTCCTGATGGGCGGCGCGCTGGTCGGACTGCTGTTCGCCTTCCCCGCCATCGGCGCCGCGCTGAAGTCGATGCGCCAGGCAAGCAGCCGGGGCGTCGCCGACGAGCTCCCGCTGGGCGTGCTGTACGGCGCGGTCGGCGTCGCGTTCGTCGTGCTGTTCCTGGCCGCGAACGCGACGATCGCCGACGGCGGCATCGGACAGGCCGCGCTGATCGCGCTCGTCGGCACCGCGTGGATGTGGTTCGCCGGCATCGTGATCGCGCAGTGCACCGGCATGACCGACTGGTCGCCGATCTCGGGCATGGCGCTCCTGACCGTCATGATCTGCCTGGTCATGACCGGCAACCAGGTGCTGTCCGCCGTGATGATCGGCGCGGCCGTCTGCGTCTCGATCACCGAGTGCGCGGACATGATGCAGGACCTGAAGACGGGTCACCTGGTCGGCGGTTCGCCGCTGCGCCAGCAGTTCCTCGAGCTGTGCGTCGCGTGGATCGGCCCGGGCATCTGCCTGGCGGTCGTGTACGTCCTGGCGCAGAACAACTTCGACAAGTTCGGCGTCTACTTCGGCGAGGGAACGACGACGCAGGCGCCGCAAGCCGCGGCGCTCGGCGGCGCGATCGACGGCATCCGCGGCGGGGACGCGCCCACCTCGCTCTACGCGATGGGCGGCGTGCTCGGCGCGTTGCTGAGCTTCTCGGGCATCGCGGGGCTCGGCGTGCTCGTCGGCCTGTCGATGTACCTGCCCCTCGCCTACCTGTTGCCCTACGGCCTCGGCTGCCTCGTGCAGATGGCCATGGCGCGCGTGAAGGGCGCGGCGTGGACCGAGAGCTGGGGCGTCCCCTTCGCCGCCGGCATGATCGTCGGCGAAGGCTTGCTGGGCGTCGTGTTCGCGTTGGCTCAAGTCCTCGGAGGTTGACCCGATGCGCTCCACCATCGCGAACTGGCTCCTGACGCTCGGCGTCGTCATCGGCGCGCTCGCTGCCGCCGGCAGCAAGAAGGCGTACCGCGTCGTCGACCTGGATCCCTCCGTCGACCTGTCGACCGAGGTTTTGTACGAGACCGTCACCCACCAGCGCATCGCCGGCGAGGACCCGCTCGTCCTGGCGAAGGGCGGCGACCCGCTGGACGTCGTCGCGACGACGCGCCTGCGGAACGCGAACGTCGAGCGCGTGCGCGTCCGCCACCCCGCGAAGGACAGCGAAGTCCTGCCGCTCGAGGAGGCCGAAGGGCGCGTCCTGGCGAAGGACGTCGTGCTCGCGGACGAGACCGAGACGCTGAAGGCGAACCGCATGCTGTCGAGCTCGGTCGTCCAGCGCGCGCAGGACGCCGGCATCGAGTCGATCCGCGTGCGCGGCAAGGGCACCAGCGACGAGCCGACCGACTACCTGACGCTGGACGCGCCGAAGCCCGAGATCGAGGGCGACCCCTTCGACGCGCGCTACTGGAAGCTCGAGGAAGGCGCGAAGGAGCCGACCCCCATCGTCGGCCCCGACGGCGACCCCGTCGGCGACCTGGAGCTGGCCGCGGACCTCGAGCTGCCGAAGCGCATCACGAAGGAGTCCTTCCTGACCGCGGAGCGCATCGAGACGATCCGCGCGCAGGGCATGACCGAGGTCGCCGTCAAGACGCGCGCCCCCTTCACCTGGTCCGGCTGGACGCAGCGCTGGTGGTTCCTCGCCGCCGTGCTGATCGTCGCCGTCGCGATCGCGCTGAAGCGCGGCGGCGGGCCGGACCTGGCGCCCGACGAGACCGGCGTGGCGCCGGCGGACGGCGTGCGCGCGGCGCTCGGTCAGGTCGTCAGCGAGTGCGAGCAGCTCGCCGCGAACGCGCCCACGATGGACGCCGACGCGCTGCACCGCGCGATCGACCCGATCTCCGCGGGCGCGCTCTACCGCGTCGTCGAGGGCCGCGAGGCGGTGAAGGCCGCGCTCGGCCTCGGCGGCTTCGCGGAGGTCTACGGACCCCTCGCGAGCGGCGAGCGCCTGCTGAACCGCGCCTGGTCCGCGGCCGTGGACGGCTACCTCGAAGAAGCCCGCGTGTGCGCGCAGGACTGCGTGCAGCACTTCCGCGAGGCCCTCGCCAAGTGGCCCGAACCGCGCTGAATCCGACGCGGGGCCGCGCGCACCTTTCGCGCGCGGCCCCGCGGTCCTAGACTCCCCGCCCCGCCGTTCGAGCGGGGCCCGCCCGCACCGCACCTCCGACCCCGAGACCTCCGATGATCTGGAAAGCCCTCACCGCCACCGCGCTCGCCGGCGCCGCCGTCGCCGTCACGCCCGCGCTGATCCCCGCCGACTACGAGACGATCCCGCCCGCTCCGAAGGAGGTCGAGCGCAAGCTGCAGGCCGCCGATCTCAAGCTCGCCGCCGCGATCGCGGCCGCCGAGAAGGACACCGGCGGCGTCGCCCGCGACGCGTCGATCCGCCCGAGCGCCGGCACCGCCTCGGTGCGCGTCTACGGCGGCGGCAAGGCCTGGGACGTCACCGTCGCCTCCGACGGCACGGTCGCCTCGAAGACCGAGGTCGCGCGCTTCCCCGGCGAGCCCGTGAGCGGTCAGTGGACCGAGACGCCCTCCGGCCTGAAGTACTACGACCTCGTCGTCGGTGAAGGCGACTCGCCGTCGCGCACGTCGATGGTCAAGGTCCACTACGCCGGCTGGCTCGTCGACGGCGAGAAGTTCGACTCCAGCTACGACCGCGGCCAGCCCGCCACCTTCGGCCTGAACCAGGTCATCTCCGGCTGGACCGAGGGCCTCAGCACGATGAAGCCCGGCGGCAAGCGCAAGCTGATCATCCCCTACGAGCTGGCGTACGGCGCGCAGGGCCGCCCCGGCGCGATCCCGCCGAAGGCGACGCTGATCTTCGACGTCGAGCTGATCGAAGTCGTGCGCCGCTAACGGGAGTACCGTGCCGTAACTGATTGTCCCGCGGCGTGGTCGAGGGGCGGCCACTGCCGCCCCTCGACCGCGCCGCGGGACAATCAGTTACGGCACGGTACTCCCGTTACGGCACGGTACTCCCGCGCTACGCCTCGACGAAGGTCACGCCGCGGAAGCGCGCGGGCGCGGCGCCGTGGCTCATCTCGGCGACCTGCATCGGGTTGCCCTTGCCGCAGTTCGGCACGCCCCACAGGCGCCAGTGGCGCTCGTCGCAGATCGCGTCGCACCCCGCCCAGAACTCCGGCGTCGTGCCTTGGTAGGTCGGGCGGCGCAGCATGCGGCCGAGCTTGCCGTCCTTCACCTCCCAGCCGATCTCGCAGGTGAACTGGAAGTTCAGGCGCCGCTGGTCGATCGACCACATCTTCACCGTGTCGGCGAAGACCGCGCCGTCCTCGGTGTCCGCGATCAGATCGTCGAACCCCCAGGTGCCCGGCATCAGCGACAGGTTCGTGATGCGGATGATCGGCGGGTGGAACCAGCCCTCGGCGCGCGCGGTGCCGCGCGAGCGCTCCTCGCCGATCGCGTGCGCCCACTCGCGGCTGGTGTGGTAGCCGCTGAACGTGCCGTCCTTCACGACGTGCCAGCGCTGGCTCGGCACGCACTCGTCGTCGAAGCCGCGCGTGTCGAGGCCGCCGCGCACGGTGGAGTCCGCGACGAGGTTCACGACGTCGGAGCCGTAGGTGAACGCGCCAAGCTTGTCCGTCGTGGCGAACGACGAACCGGCGAGGTCCACCTCGTGGCCGTGCACGCGGTCGAGCTCGTTCGGGTGCCCGACCGACTCGTGGATCTGCAGCATCAGCTGGCTGCCGCCCAGGATCAGCGTGCGCGTCCCCGGCGGGCAGAGGTCCGCGTGGCACAGCGCGACCGCCTCGTCGCGCACGCGCGCGCCCTCGTCGGCCAGCGCGAGCGACGTCACGTTCTCCCAGCCGCCGCCGACGTAGTTGCCGCCGAAGGACGCCGGCGCGCTGCGCGTCTCGACCTGGCCGTTCGCGGCCGCGGTCGCACCGATGCCGGCGCCGCAGCGCACGAGCAACTGGTGGATCGCCGCGCCCTCGGAGGACGCTTGCCACTGTTCCTCGCGGCGCGAGCTGGCCGACGCCTTGCGCACGATGACGCGGTCGTCGCCCTCCATCGACGCCTCCGCGGCGCGCAGGTGCTCGAGCTTCTCCGCGATCGGCACCGCGAACGGGTCGACCTCGACCGGCGTCGTGAACTCGGCCACGTGGCCCTCGGATCCGGCCAGCTTCGACGGTTCGACGACCGCGCCCGACAGCTCCGTCGCCGTGCGCAACGCGCGCCGCGCCACGTCGCGCGCCAGGCCGTCGCGGCCGTCCGACGTGATCGGCGCGGCCGCGAAGCCGAAGCACCCGTCCCGCCGCACGCGCACGCCGATGCCGAACTCCTCCGGGGCCTGCGCTTGCGCCAGGCGGCCGTTCTTCAGCGCGAGTTCCTCCGACAGGAGGTGCACCACGCGCGCGTCGGCGTAATCGGCGCCCTGCGCGAGCGCCTCGTCCACGGCGCGCCGCGCCAGTTGCATCATGTCCGTCATCAGAACGCCGTCGTGGAGGTGAAGCGGAAACCGTCGATGCGCAACGCGGGCGTCACGACCTCGCCGTCGAACAACGCGCCGGAGACCGCGCGGTCGCGCCCGACGCCGGTGATGCGCGACCAGGCGCGCGTCATGCTCTCGGTGAACCGCAGGTTCTTGACCGGGTACGACAGCTTGCCGTCCTCGATCATGTACGTGCCGTTGCGCGTCATGCCCGTCAGCGTCAGTTCGCGCGGATCGATCAGGTTCGTGTAGTGGAACTGCGTGACGAGCAGGCCGCGGTCGACGCCGGCGATCAGCTCTTCGAGCGACTGGTCCCCCGCCGCCACGACCAGGTTCGCGGGCTGCGGGCCGCCGGGGTGCGGCTGCAGGCGCGCGTGCCCGGTGTTCGCGACGCCGAGCTTCGTGGCCCACGCGTGGTCGGACACCGTGCCCGCCATCACGCCGCGCTCGATCAAGGGCGTGCGCTGCTTCGGCGACCCCTCCCAGTCGAACGGGATGCCGGGGTAGGTCGCGTCGTAGGCGTCGTCGGCGATCGACAGCGACTCGGACAGCGTCCGTTCGCCCAGGCGACCGCACAAGAACGACATCTGCTCCTCGACGTCCTGGCAGCTGAAGCCCTGGTAGCCGGCGAAGAGCACCAGCGCGGACACCGCTGCGGGTTCCAGCACGACGGTGTACTCGCCGGGCGCGACCTCGCGCGCGTCGCGGTTCGCGACGGACTTGGCGACGGCGCGCCGCGTGACGTCCGCGGGGTCGAGGTCGGCCACGCGCGGCACGATGCGGTCGGCGAAGCCGGCGCCGCCGACCAGGTCGGGCGAGGAGGCCGTCAACGCGTAGCTCGCGCGGCTCCGCGCAGCGTAGGCCGCGCGCCCGGCCGAGCTCACGACCGCGCGCGCCTCGCCGCCGGTCTGCGCGATGCCCGACGGCACCAGGTCCTCGCGGCGGCACGCGTCGATCGCCTCGCGGACCCACGCGGCCTTCGGCTCGAAGCCGTGCGCCAGCGTCTCCGCGTCCGGCTCGCAGGTGCCCGCGTCCGCGGGGCCCGCCAGCGGCGCCAAGTCCGGGTTCGCCGGCGCGTGGCGCGCCAGCTCGATCGCGCGCTCGAGCGCGCCGTTCACCAGCGCGGGGTCGACGCCGTCGCACATCGCCGCGCCTTCGCGCTTGCCGCCCGCGTCGTCCAGCCGCACGCGCACCGACACGACGTGGCGCTCGTGGTCCGCGCTCTGCGTCGGCCCCGTCGCCGCGAAGCGCACGAAGCGCTCCTCTTGCGAGTCGATGACGACCTCGGTCTCGTCGGCGGTGCTGGAGTCGACCAGCGATCGCGCGACGTCCAGCGCCGCGGTTCTGTCGAGGATGCCCATGTTCAGCGCGTCACGAAGTTCACGAGGCGACCGGGGACGACGATCGTCTTCACGACCGTCGCGCCGTCGAGGTGCGACGCCGCCGCTTCGCGCGCCAGCGTCTCCAGCGCCGCCTGGTCCGCGTCCTTCGGCGCCTGGACCTTCGCGCGCAGCTTGCCCTTGATCTGCACGATCAGCTCGAAGCTGTCCTCGACCAGGTACTGCTCGACCACCTGGGGCCACGGCGCGTGCGAGACGCCGCCCGTGTGACCCAGGCGCTCGTAGAGCTCCTCGGCGACGTGCGGCGCGAAGGGCGCCAGCGCGCGCACGAAGCGGTCCGCCTGGCTGCGCGTCAGCGCCTCCGGCTTCTTGCCGACCTCGTTCAGGAAGGTCATCAGGCCCGCGATCGCCGTGTTGAAGTTGAAGTGCTCGAAGGACGCGTTCACGCGCACCAGCGCCTTGTTCCACGCGCGCTCCAGCTCCAGCGACGCGCCCTCCGGCTCGCCGGCGTCCTCGCGCGCGAGGTGCGGGCGCACCGGATCGTCCGACGCCTCGTCGACGAACGCGCGCCAGACCCTGTCCAGGAAGCGCCGGCACCCCGGCACGTCGCGCGGGTTCCACGGCTTGGAGTCCGACAGCGGCCCCATGAACATCTCGTACAGCCGGAAGGTGTCGCAGCCGTACTCCTCGATCACCTGGTCGGGGTTCACGACGTTGCGCAGCGACTTGGACATCTTCGCGATGACCTGCTCGACCGGGGCGCCGTCGGACGCGCGCACGTGCTTGCCGCCCCGCTCCTCGACCTCGTTCGTCGGCACCAGGCGACCGGTGTCGTCCTTGTACGCGAAGGCGGTCAGCATGCCCTGGTTGAACAGCGTCTGGAACGGCTCCTTCGTCTTCACGACGCCGGCGTCGTACAGCACCTTGTGCCAGAAGCGCGCGTACAGGAGGTGCAGCACCGCGTGCTCCACGCCGCCGATGTAGAGGTCGACGTTGCCCCAGTAGCGCTCGGCGGCCTCCGAGAACGGCGCGGCGTCGTTCGTCGGGTCCATGAAGCGCAGGTAGTACCAGCACGAGCCGGCCCATCCGGGCATCGTGTCGGTGTCGCGGCGCGCGCCGCCGCCGGGCGCCTCGACCCAGTCCTTCGCGCGCGCCAGCGGCGCGGAACCGTCGTCGGAAGGCGTGAAGTCGTCCATCGGCGGCAGCTCGACCGGCAGGTCCTCGTCGGGGACGCGCGTCGTCGTCCCGTCCGCGTGATGCACGACGGGGAACGGCTCGCCCCAGTAGCGCTGGCGGCTGAACAGCCAGTCGCGCAGGCGGTAGGTCGTCTTCGCGGAACCGACGCCGCGTTCCTCGAGCAGCGCGACGATGCGCTGCGTCGCTTCCGCCGTCGCCAGGCCGTCGATCGGCGGCGAGTTCACCGCGGTGCCCTTGCCGCTGAAGCACACGCCGTCCGCCAGGCCGGGCGTGCCCTCGGGCGGCGCGACGACCTCGAGCACCTCCAGGTCGTACTTCTGCGCGAACTCGAAGTCGCGCTCGTCGTGCCCCGGCACGGCCATGATCGCGCCCGTGCCGTAGCTGGCCAGCACGTAGTCCGCGACGAAGATCGGGATGCGCGCCTTCGGGTCGTCCGCGTCCAGCAGCGGGTTCAGCGCGTACGCGCCGGTGAACACGCCGGACTTGTCCTTGGCCAGGTCCGTGCGCTCCAGGTCCGACTTCAGCGCCGCCGCGCGCACGTATTCGTCGACCGCGGCGCGCTGTTCGTCCGTCGTGATCGACGCGACCAGCGGGTGCTCGGGCGCGACGCACATGAACGTCGCGCCGAAGATCGTGTCGGGCCGCGTCGTGAACACGACCAGCGCGTCGTCCGCGCCGCCCTGGATCGGGAACGCGATCTCCGCGCCCTCGGACTTGCCGATCCACTCGCGCTGCATCGCCTTGACCGAGTCCGGCCAGTCGACCTCGTCCAGGTCCTCCAGCAGGCGGTCCGCGTAGGCCGTGATCTTCAGCATCCACTGCTTCAGCGGGCGCCGCTCGCACGGGTGGTCGCCGCGCTCGGAGCGGCCGTTGATCACCTCCTCGTTCGCCAGGACCGTCTTCAGCTCCTCGCACCACCACACCGGGACCTCGGCCTGGTAGGCCAGCCCGCGGTCGTAGAGCCGCGCGAAGATCCACTGTGTCCAGCGGTAGTACGACGGGTCCGCGGTCGACAGCTCGCGGTCCCAGTCGTACGACAGGCCGATCATCTCCAGCTGGCGGCGGTAGGTCGCGATGTTCTCGCGCGTCGTGTCGCCGGGGTGCTTGCCCGTCTGGATCGCGTACTGCTCCGCCGGCAGGCCGAAGGCGTCGTAGCCCATCGGGTGCAGCACGTTGCAGCCCTCCATCCGCTTCTTGCGCGCGATGATGTCCGACCCGATGTACCCCATCGGGTGGCCGACGTGCAGGCCCGCGCCCGAGGGGTACGGGAACATGTCGAGCACGTAGTACTTCGGCTTGGAGGCGTCGAAGTCGGCGTCGCCCGGGTTCGGCGTGCGGAAGGCGTTCGAGTCCTTCCAGCGCTCCTGCCAACGGGTCTCGATCGCGCGGGGGTCGTAGGGCTGCGGGGTCACGGGGTCCTGGTCCTCTCGGGGCGTTCTCGCGGGCGCGGCGAAGCGCGCAGGATACGCGGCCCCGCGCGCCCGCTGCCAGGGCGGGGTCGGCGCGCGTCACTTTCGCCGCGGCGGGGTCTTGACTCGCCCCCGCGTCGGCTGCATCCTCCTCGGCCCGCCACGGATCGGCGGACGCGCCCGCATGGCGCGCCCGGCCCGGCTCCTCGGCGGACCGACCCGCGCGGCGCCCGCCGCCGGCGCGCGTCACCCGATCGACCGGGGCGCCCGCGCCTCGGGCCCGGGGGATTAGCTCAGTTGGTAGAGCGCTTGAATGGCATTCAAGAGGTCAGGGGTTCAAATCCCCTATCCTCCACCACCCCCCACGACGGCCGCGCGGATGACCCGCGCGGCCGTCGCTCGTTCCGGCGCCGCGGCCCGCGACGCGCGCCGCCCGCGACCGCGCTCCCCGCGGGCGGCGGGCCCCGCAGACCACCTTCGCCGTCCCGCGATTGTCTGGCGCCGAGCGGGGGCTAGACTCGCCCGGCCCACGACCCCTCGGCGGACCCTCCGCGGTCCCGCCCGGCCGACCATGACCGAGAACGCACACCCCGACCGCCTGGCCAAGATCGCGCGCATCCGCGAGGCCGGCGGCGACCCCTACCCCGCCCGCGGCGTCGACGCGGAGCCGATCGCGGCGCTGCTCGAGGCCGCCGGCACGCCGGACGCGCCCGGACCGCGCCTGGGCGAGACCGTCACCGTGGCCGGCCGCGTCATGGGCCTGCGCGA
>JAUHYB010000104.1 GCA_030426745.1 bacterium | reverse complement strand
GTGGGAAGCCGCCGCAGGCGGCTTCCCACCCCTCGGCCGCGATTCCGGAGGAAAGTGCCTGGCACCGTATTCCTGTCGACGGCTCGCTACCCTCTGCGGCCCCATGCTGCACACCGCTCTCGTCGCGCTCACTTGCGCCGTGTCGGGTCAGGACGCTCCGTCCGCGCCGCCCGTCGATCCCGCCCGGGAACCCGCCCCCGTCGTCGCGCAGGACCGCGCCGGTCCGCCGCTGGTCGAGGGGACCGGGGCGTACCGGACGCCGCCGGAAGCGGTGGCGAAGCTCGTGCAGGCGGCGCCGGCGCCGCGCGTGCTGTTCAGCCCGAGCGGCGAGTGGTTGCTGGAGGTCGAGCGCCCCGCGCAGCCGTCGCTCGCGTTCGTCAACCGGCGCATGTTGCGCCTCGCCGGGACGCGCATCGACCCGGCGTCGAACGCGCGCTTCGCGACGAGCTACGAGAACGGCCTGGTGCTGGCGAAGCTCGACGGCAGCGCGCGGCGGCGCGTGCCGACGGGCGAGAACGTGCGCATCCTCGACGTCGGCTGGTCGCACGGCTCGACGTGGATCCACGCGCTGACGATGGGCGACGGCGCGTCCAAGTTGTGGGTCGGCGTCGCGGCGCAGCCGGGCTCGGCGAAGCTCGTCAGCGACCGCGTCTCGAGCGTCTTCCAGTCGCCGGTGTGGATGCCGGACGAGCGCGGGATGCTGTGCCTGCTCGTCCCCGCCGGGCGCGGCGCGGAGCCGGTCGCGCCCGCCGCGCCCGCGGGGCCGAACGTGCGCGAGACGGCGGGCGAGACGACGCCGCTGCGCACCTACCAGGACCTGCTGACGAACGCGCACGACGCGGCGCTGTTCGAACACTACGCCGTCGCCCAGCTCGCGATCGTCCCGGCCGACGGCGGCGCGCGGACGGACGTCGGGCGCCCGGCGCTGATCACCTCGGCGCAGCCCTCGCCGGACGGCACGCGCGTGCTGGTCGAGCGCCTGGTCCGCCCGTACTCGCTGTCGCAGCCCTGGTGGCGCTTCGCGAAGCGCGTCGAGGTGTGGACGCTCGACGGCCGCGTGGAGCACGTCGTCGCCGACCTGCCGCTGGCCGGCGAGATCCCGATCGGCGGCGTGCGCACCGGCCCGCGCATGGTGGGCTGGAAGGCGGGCGAGGGGCGCACGCTGGTCTGGTGCGAGGCGCTCGACGGCGGCGACCCCGACCGCGACGTGCCGCACCGCGACAAGTGGACGGCGCTGGACCTGGAGGAGGGGGACGGCCCGCGCGAGCTGCTGCGCACCGAGCACCGCGCGACGGGCCTCGCGTTCCTGCGCGACGTGACGCGCGTGATCGCGAGCGAGTACGACCGCGACCGGCGCTGGACGCGCGCGACGCGCCACGACCTGACGGGCGGCGCGTCGCCGCTCGTGCTGGAGGACCGCAGCGTGCGCGACCGCTACGGCGACCCCGGCGACCTGGTGCTGGTCGGCGACGAGACGGGGCAGCAGGTCGTCGCGCAGAACGGCCCGTGGGTCTACCGCGAGGGCGCCGGCGCGACGCCGGACGGGTTGCTGCCGTTCCTCTCGCGTCAGGACCTGGGGACGGGCAACCGCGAGGTGCTGTGGCGCTGCGCGAGCGGCGCGTACGAGCGCTTCGACTTCCTGGTCGCGCCGGGCGTGACGGGCTTCGGCGACGAGGACGTCGGACCGCGCTTCGTCACGCGCCGCGAGACGCCGGTCGAGCCGCCGCAGTACGTGTTGCACGAGGCCGAGGGCGGGCGCCGCGTGGTGTCGCGCACCGTCGATCCGCAGCCGGAGCTGCGCGGCGTGACGAAGGAGCTGATCACCTACGAGCGCGCGGACGGCGTGCCGCTGTCCGCCACGCTGTACCTGCCGCCGGGGCACCGGGAGGGCGACGTGCACCCGTTGCTCGTGTGGGCGTATCCGCGCGAGTTCAACGACGTGAAGACGGCCGGCCAGGTGTCCGCGAGCCCGTGGCGCTTCACGACGGTGCGCGGCAGCTCGCACCTCGCGCTGCTGATGGCGGGCTACGCCGTGCTCGACGACGCGACGATGCCGATCGTCGGCGACCCCGAGACGATGAACGACACCTTCGTCGAGCAGGTCGTCGCGTCCGCGCAGGCGGCGATCGACACGGTCGTCGCGCGCGGCGTGGCGGACCCCGCGCGTGTCGCGGTCGGCGGTCACAGCTACGGCGCGTTCATGACGGCGAACCTGCTGGCGCACTCGGACCTCTTTCGCGCGGGCGTCGCGCGCAGCGGCGCGTACAACCGCACGCTGACGCCCTTCGGCTTCCAGTCGGAGCGGCGGACCCTGTGGGAGGCGCCGGAGGTCTACTACGCGGTCTCGCCCTTCCTGCACGCGGACGGCATCGGCGAGCCGCTGCTCCTGATCCACGGAGAGGCGGACGCGAACTCCGGGACGTACCCGATGCAGTCGAAGCGCCTGTTCGCCGCGCTGCAGGGGAACGGCGGGACGGCGCGGCTGGTGATGCTGCCGGCCGAAGGGCACGGGTACCGCGGGATGGAGTCCGTGCTGCAGGTGCAGGCGGAGACGATCGCGTGGTTGGATCGCCACCTGGGCGAGTGAGCCCGACGTTCCCTCGCGCGGATTTCGCGATTCGCCGGCGGTCCGCCGCGCCGTCGTCGTTCTGTACTGCGGTCGCCGGAACACCGCGCGCGGGGAACCGCTCGCGGGTCACCTAGGACGAGACATCACGGATTCCCGACGACCGAGCGCTCGCCCTCCACCGGGCGTGGCGCGTCGAGGCGAGCGGACCACCATCCGCTCGCCTTCCTCATTGCCCGTGATGACGCCGCCCGCGACGACGCCGCCCGCCGTGACACCGCGCGCTCGGCGGTGACGCAGCACGGCGCCGGGGCGAGGCCGCGCGACGCACCCCTCGACGTCGATTCTCGCGCAGGTTCGCCCGGAACGGGGTAGCGCCGGCGGGAAGCGCGCATGCGTGGCGGATCGGTCGCCATCCCGCGTTTCTCCGGGTGGACGACGCGCCGCGACCCGGCGCGCTCCGCGACATGACCGCCACCTCGCACACACCGGACCCTCGCGCTCCTCTGATTCGCCCGCACAATGGACCCATGGAGGGAACCGGAGGGGGGAGGATCGAGCGCCTGTTGCGGGCGGTCGAGGAGGGGGATCGCGCGGCGCGCGACGAGTTGATCGAGGTCCTGCAGCCCGAGCTGCGCGCGTGCGCCTCGCGCATGATGCGCGGGCAGGACCGCGGGCACACCTTGCAGGCGACGGCGCTCGTCAACGAGGCGTACCTCAAGATGTTCTCGCGCGACCACCCGCACTTCTCGGATCGCAAGCACCTGCTCGCGACCGCGGCGCGCGCGATGCGGCAGATCCTGATCGACCACGCGCGGCGCAAGGGGCGCGACAAGCGGCACGCCGACGGCGAGCGCACGCCGCTCGACAACATCGCGCTCGAGTACGAGGGCAACGGCGTCGACGTGCTGTCGCTGGACGAGGTCCTGCGCGACCTCGCGACCTTCGACGCCGAGATGGCGCGCGTCGCGGAGCTGCGCGTGTTCGGCGGCTTCTCCTTCGAGGAGATCGCGACGATCGAGGACTTGTCGCTGCGCACGCTGCAGCGTCGCTGGAGTTCGACGAAGGCCTGGATGGCGAGCCGACTGCTGTGACGCCGGAGCGCTGGCAACGCTTGCAGGAGCTCTTCGCGGCGGCGATCGAGCTTCCGGACGACGAGCGCGCGGCCTACCTCGCGGGGCTCGCGGGCGACGACGCGGAGCTGCGCGACGAGCTCGCGCGCATGCTCGGCGCGCACGACCCCGACTCCACCTGGCCGCGGCCCGCAGGCGCGGAGGCGCCGGACCCGATGGTCGGCGTGACGCTGGGCGACTACCGGCTGGAGTCGCTCCTGGGCGCCGGCGGCAGCGGCGCGGTGTTCCGCGCGCGCCAGCTGTCGAAGGACCGCGCCGTCGCGGTGAAGGTGTTGCGCACCGCGCCCGGCGGCGCGCGCACGGCGCTGGAGCGCTTCAAGCGCGAGGCCCTCGCCGCCGCGCGTCTGTCGCACCCGAACCTCGTGCGCGTGCACTACTTCGGCCGGGACGAGGGGCGCGACTACCTGGTCATGGACCTGGTCGACGGGCCGAACCTGCGCGACCGCATGGCGGCGTGCCGCGCGCTGGGCCCCGACGATCCCGCGCCGCCCGGGCCCGACCTGCGCGACCCGCGCGCGTGCGCCGCGCTGGTGCGCGACCTGGCGCGCGGCCTGCAACACGCGCACGCGGCGCGCGTCCTGCACCGCGACGTGAAGCCGCGCAACGTGCTGATCGCGCCCGACGGCGCGCCGCGCCTGACCGACTTCGGCCTCGCCAAGGACCTGGAGCTCGCGGACCTGACGCAGAGCGGCGAGCTGTCCGGCACGCCGCAGTACATGAGCCCCGAGCAGGCGCGCGCCGTCCGCGAACGCATCGACCACCGCACCGACGTCTACTCGCTCGGCGCGGTGCTGTACGAGCTGCTCGCCGGCCGCGCGCCGGTCGAGGGCGACACGACGGCCGAGGTCATCCACAACATCCTGCACCGGCCGGTCGCGCCGCTGTACCGCGGGCACAAGTACGTGCCGCTCGGGCTCGCGCTGGTCTGCATGAAGGCGCTGCGGCGCGACCCGGACAAGCGCTACGCGACGATGGAGGCCTTCGCCGACGACCTGGACCGCTTCCTCGCGGGCGGGTCGGTGCACGCGACGAAGCAGAACCTGGTCGAGCGCGCCGGCGAGCGCCTGGTCGACCGCCGCGTGCTGATGAAGCTCGTGCCGGCGGCGGGCGTGCTGGGGATCGCGGGGGGCCTGGCGCTGTTCCAGGGCGCGCGCGTCGTGCAGGCGCGGGGCCTGCGACCGCGCGTCGAGGTGCTGGTGCCCGGCGTCGCGGAAGCGCGCGTCAGCCTGCTGCCGCTCGACCGCCACCACCTGCCCGCGGGACCCGAGCGCGAGCTGGGCGTCGCGCGCGGCGGACGCCTCGCGCCCGTCGTCGTCCCCGAGGGCAACGCGCGCGTCCTGGTGCGCACCGAGGGCGGCGCGTCCTCCGAACACCAGCGCGACTTCACGCCGGGGACGCGCGCCGTGATCGAGGCGCGCCCGCGGGTGACGCGCGACCTGACGGACGGGATGCTGAGCGTGGCGGCGCGCGCGGGCGTGCGGCCGTACGTGTTCGAGATGCGGCCGCAGGGCGAGGCGATGGAGCGCTTCGACGAACCGGTGGACGTCGCGCCCTTCCTGATCGACGCGGCCTGCGTGACGAACGGCGAGTTCCGCGCGTACCTCGCGGCGACGGGGCGGCGGCACCTCGACCACTGGTCGGACGGCTGGAAGGCAGTGTGGGACGACCCGCCGCGCGAGGATTGGGACGCCCTGCCGGTCGTGGACCTGCGCATGGAGGACGCGCGCGCCTACGCCGAGTGGATGGGCAAGCGCCTGCCGACGGCGCTCGAGTGGGAGCTGGCGGCCGGCGCGTACGACGCGCCGCGCTGGACGGACGAGGCGAGCGCGCAGGAGTGGAACGCGCGCTACGTCCTGGGATTCCCCGCGCTGGCCGTGTGGGAACCGACGGGCGCGGTCTCGACCGGCGCCGCCTACCTGGAGTACGCGCAGACCGCGCGCGGCGCCGGCCGCGCGACGGCGGCGGGGTTCCACGATCCCTTCGGCAACGTCGCGGAGTGGACGGAGACGCGCGTGCCGACGGCCCTGCCCGGCGCGCCCTCCGCGGCGCACCACGTCGCGAGCGGCGCGTGGCACGACCGGCTGGAGGAGGCGGACCGCGCGACTTGGCTGCACGTGTGGCGGCCGGGCTTCGTCGTGGAGAGCCCGCAGGACACGGGGTTCCGCTGTGCGCGGAGCCTGTGATTCACGGAGGAAGAGAACGGAGGAGACTCGATGACCGACACGACGAAGCTGCGCTTCCGCTTGATGGTGGACTTCAAGGAGATGGAAGCGATGGAGTACCGCATGTGCCGCGAGCACAAGAACGCGTCCGGGAAGCTCGACTACCTGGACGAGTTGCAGGCCGCCGCGGACTACCTCTACGAGGGCTTCCACGGCCACGACGCGGCGCGGATCGAGCAGTTCGAGGACCTCGAGTCGAAGGAGTTCTACCCGGACGTGGATCTCTTCGAAGAGACGAAGATGCCGACCTGGGAGGACATCGTGGACCTCGCGAACCACGCGATCACCGCGTTCAACGGGAAGGAGTTCGGCATGACGTTCTCCACGATCGCGAGCGAGAAGGGGCCGCACTGCGTGCGCTGGGTGCGCAAGGAGGGCGGCAAGCTCGAGCTCGAGTACAACTGGGACCTCGAGATGGAGACCTGGACCGCGAATTCGACGGTGTGGAACCGCTTGCCGATCAGCCCGTGGGACGAGCACTTGCCGGCCGCGCTGCAGATCCTGCAGAACTGCAGGCTGACCTGCCGCTACCGCATGACCGCGACCTACGGGTGGGACAAGCCGACGAGCGGCAAGTGAGGGACCCGGCGCGCCGCGCGCTCGATCGGAGCGCCGGGCGCCGCCCGTCCCGTCCCTGACGCGGAGCGGCGACGCGACCTGGTGTCCGTCGCGCCGCTCCGCGCGTGTTTCGTTCGCTCCGGCCGCACGGTGCGGCCGGAGTCGTTCTTTCGATACGAGAAGATTGGAGACTGAGAATGACCTACGTCACCGGACAGGCGCGTCTATCCGTGGATTTCAAAGGCGGCTCCACGGTTCCGGGCGGGATGCCCGACTATTGGCGGTTTCGTGCAGGAGCGCTCTCGCACTTGATCCTGCGCCAGGGGCAGATCTACCAGAGCCTGCACGCGGAAGGAGGCGCCGCCAATCGCAACGCGGAGGATCGCTGCTGGCTGTACCGGCTCATGGAGAAGAGCGAGCCGTTCTTCTTCCGCTTGCCGGAGGCTGCCAGCGGCCTGCCGAGCAACACCGACCTGTGGAACCAGGTGCTGCTGATCGTCGACCACTACAACAACAGCCCGACGTTGTCCTTCGGGTTGATGCTGACGCTGGACAACCCCGGGGATGCGCCGTCGTGCGTGTCGTACGAGCGACGAGGCAACCGCCTGGTCATCCAGTACAACTACGACTTCCGCGAAGGCGACCAGATCCCGTTCTACGTCAATCCGACGACCGGTGACGTCTTCGCCGACGCGACGACGGGTACCGTGCTGATCAACCTCACGTACGCCTACCGCCTGATCGTCGAGTTCGAGCGCATGCCGCCTTGCTGATCGCGCCCTAGCTCGGCCAACCCGGCCCGGGCTGCCACTCGCCGAAGTGGTCGGCGCCGTCCTCGGTGACGACCACGATGTCTTCGATCCTCACGCCCAGCTCGCCCTCGATGTAGACGCCCGGTTCGTCGGAGAGGGTCATGCCGGGCGCGAGGACGACCTGGCTGCCGCTGTCGAAGTAGGGGTCCTCGTGGACCTCCAGCCCGATGCCGTGCCCCAGACGGTGGGTGAAGCGGTGGTAGCCGGGGCCGAATCCCGCCTCGGTCAACACGCGGCGCGCGACGCCGTCGATCTCGCCGGCGCGGCGGCCGGGGCGGATCGCCTCGAAGGCGGCGCGCTGCGCGTCGCGGACGGCGTTCCAGACCGTGCGCTGGCGCTTCGTCGGCGCGGCGTCGAAGACCCAGGTGCGCGTGTTGTCCGACTGGTAGCCGTGCAGCGCGCCGCCCGTGTCGATCAGCACGAGGTCGCCGAAGGCCAGCGGCCGGTCGCCGTCCTGCCCGTGCGGTTGCGCCGCGTCGGGGCCGATCAGCGACAGGTCCCAGATGTCCGTCAGGCCGAGCCGCTGCTGCGCGCGCACGACGACGCGCGAGATGTCGTTCCCCGTCATGCCGGGGCGCAGCTCGCGCGCGGTCGCGGTCAACGCGAGCTGCGTCAGCTCGTTCGCGCGCCGCATCAGCTGCAGCTCGTGCGCGTCCTTGCGCGCGCGCAGGTCGATCACGACCGGCGCGCCGTTCGAGATCACGAGGTGCGGCAGCTCGTCGACCAGGCGCGCGACGAAGCCGTAGCGCAGCTGGGGCTCGATCGCGAGGCGCCGCAGCGAGCGCTCGCGCAGGGCCGCCGACAGGTCGCGGTAGGGGTACTCGTGCTCCTGCCACAGCAGCAGCTCGCCGCCGGGTCCGCCCTGCGCGTCGATCTGCTTGCGCGCCTTCGTCTCCTCGAAGCCGGGCACGACCCAGAAGTGCTCGCCGTCCGCGTCGACGACCAGCGCGAACAGGCGCTCGCTGTGCCGCCAGCGCACGCCGGTCAGGTAGGTCATCGTCGCGCCGGGCTCGACGAGGATCGCGTCGCGGTCGTGTTGCCGCAGCAGGGCGCCCAGGCGCGCCCGGCGCTGCGCGCGCTCCTTGCCGGAGATCGGCGCGACGTCGCCCGACTGGTCCGTCAGGTCGGCGAGGCGCTCGTCCAGGGCGTCGCGCTCGTCGAGCTCGCGCGCGCCGCGCTTCGGCAGGTTGCAGCCGGCGACCGCGCCGGTGCCGAGGCCGGCGGCGAGGAACTGGCGACGCGACGGGCGGGGGCGGAAGGAGCGCATGGTGGAGCCTCTCGTCGGGGGGAACGGGGACGCCCGGGGATGCTAGCAAGCGCGAGGCTCACGAGAGAGGCCCCCGTCGGGGGGGCGACGGGGGCCTCGAGGGGGCAAGGCGGGGGGAGCGGCGTCCGGAGGCCCGCGGACCTCCGCGCGTGCGCGGTGCGGCGCGGCTCGGCGGCGCGGGCGTCAGCGCGCGGGCGTCGCCTCGGTCCGCGCGCCCTCGGAGTCGGGCCGCGCCAGGGTCGCCGTCCAGTCGCCGCCGTGCTCGTCCCACCAGTCGAGCCACGCGCGGTTCGTGTAGCCGGGGTTCTCGCCGGTGAGCTGCGCGAGCGATCCGCGCACGACGCGCGACTCGTAGGTGAAGCGGTACTCGCCGATCGAGTGCACGCCGGCGTCCAGCGCGTCGCCCTCGATCAGCACGTTGACCTGCGGATCGGCGACCGCCTGGAACTGCGCGACCTCGACGTCGAAGTCCTGGATGTAGGCGAACTGGCGCCCGACGAAGATGTTGCCGTGCGGCACGCGGCGCGCCGGGTTCGTCGACTGCGCGGCGTTCAGCGTGGACAGGTGCGCCATCAGCGGCTCGACGGCGTGCTCCATGCGCGCGTTGCCGAGCGCCTCGGCCGCCTGCGTGCGCACGCGCGAGGACGACGAGTTCAGCGCGCGGATGATCGGGATCAACACGGCGGGGTCGTCGGTCGCGGCGACGGCCTGCGCGGACGCGCGGCGCGCTTCCTCCGACGGATCGAGCACGGCGTGCATCAGCAGGCTCTTCAGCTCGGCGCCGGGCTCCAGGCGACCCAGCGCGTGCGCCGCGAAGGAGCGGCGGCGCAAGGACTGCGCGCGCAGCTCCTCGGCCAGCTCGGCGCGCACCGCGTCCCAGTCCTCCGCGCGGCGCAGCTCGCGGATCGCGTACTCGCGGCCGGTCGGCGAGGCGCCGGCGCCGAAGGTGTAGACCGCGGCGCGCGCGGCCGCGGGGTCGTCGCCGGTCGCGCTCGGCACCGCGATCAAGCGGGGCGGCAGCGCCGCCAGGGCGGCGGCGTGGTCGGGGTCGACGGACAGCACGCGGTCGAGCTCGCTCACGGCTTCGGCGTACAGGCCCTGGTCGATCATCCACGACGCGAGGCGCACGCGCTCGGTCGCGCCGGGGTCGTCACCGTTCGCGCGCGCGAGGCGCTCGGACTCGCGCAGCAGGTCGCGCTCGACGCGCGCGCGCGTCACCGCGCCCTCGGGCAGCGCCTGCCAACCCGCGCGTCCGTGGACCTCCCAGCGGCCGTCCTTGAAGCGCGTCTTGCCGCGCACGACGCCGCCGGAGGAGAGGTGCAGGACGCGGCGGCGCGCGCGGGCGTCCTCCGCGGCATCAGGGGCATCGGCCGAGGACTCCTGCGCCGCGGCGGCGAGCACGGCCGGCGCCGCGGCGCGCTCCTGCGCCGACGCGGTGCCGGTGAGGAGGAAGGTGAAGGCCAGGAGAGCGAGGGGTTCGAAGCGCGTCATGTCGATTGCGTCGAGGTCCGGTCGGAGACGAGCGGCGGCTCGCGGGAGGTCCGAGGACGGCAGATCCCGTGCCAACTCGTCCGGGACCACAGGCTGCGCGGCGGAGCGCAAGTGCGCAAGAGCCGCACGCCGGGCGAGCGCAAGCGCACGTCAGGCTTGCGTAACCCGCGCCGCACGGGGTCAGCGGGAAAGTACGGAGCCGGGCTCGTTGTT
>JAUHYB010000582.1 GCA_030426745.1 bacterium | reverse complement strand
CTGCTGCCCGGCTGGGAGGTCGAGACGGTGACGCTCGACCAGGCGCTGTCGATGCTGCGCCTGCCGCGCAAGCTGGGCGAGGACCCGGAGAACGGCGAGGACGTGTTCGTCGACTACGGCCGCTACGGCGCGTACGTCAAGCGCGGCACCGACGCGCGCAGCCTGGAGAAGCCCGAGGACCTGTTCGACGTGACGCTCGAGCACGCGCTGAAGAAGCTGGCCGAGGAGCCGGCGCGCGGGCGCGGTCGGCGCGCGTCGAAGGTGCTGAAGGAGCTCGGCGAGGACGAGACCACCGGCGCGCAGGTGAAGCTGCTGCAGGGTCCGTACGGCCCCTACGTCTCCGACGGCACGACGAACGCGTCGGTGCCGAAGGGGACCGAGCCGGAGGCCGTGACGCTGGCGCTCGCCGTCGACCTGATCCGCGTGCGCGAGGCCAGCGGCAAGGGGCGGCGCAAGGCGAAGAAGAAGGCGAGCAAGAAGAAGGCGTCGAAGAAGAAGGCCTCCAAGAAGGCGGCCAAGAAGAAGACGACCAAGAAGGCCGCGAAGAAGGCGACCCGCAAGTCGGGGTCCTGAGCACGGAGGCGGCCGCGGGGTCGTCGCCGCTCGGACCGCGAGCGGATCGAGCACGGACCGGGCGCGGCCCGAGCGGAGCGCCTCCGCTCGGGCCGCGCTCGCCGCGTTCCGGCGACGCCTCGATGGCCGCGTCGAGGCCGGTCGGCTCCTCGCCCGAGCCCCGCGCCGCCGGGCTGGTGGACCGCTCGTTCGCGCCGTATGGCCGTTTCAAACGCCTTCCAGGGCCGGTTCGCGGCCCCCGGGGGCCCCTGCCGGGTCGACCGATCGGGGCTTCGGCAGTAGACTGCTCGCGCCGAATTCCGGCCCCCCACGGGGTACTGCCACCCCTTCCGGACCACCCCCAGCACCGCAAAGCGCATGGAAATCACCGAGATCCAGGTCGAGGGCTACGAGAAAGTCGCCCGCTGTCGCGATCAGGAGTCGGGCCTGCACGCCCTCATCGCGATCCACAACACGGCCCTCGGCCCCGCCCTCGGCGGCATGCGCATGTGGCCCTACGCGTCGGAGGACGAGGCGCTCTTCGACGTGCTGCGCCTCTCCAAGGGCATGACCTACAAGTCGGCCGTCGCGGAGACGGGCCTGGGCGGCGGCAAGTCGGTGATCATCGGCGACCCGAAGAAGCACAAGAGCGAGGCGCTGTTCCGCGCGATGGGTCGCTTCGTCGACTCGCTCGAGGGCCGCTACATCACCGCCGAGGACATGAACATCGGCATCCCGGACCTCGAGATCGTGCGCCAGGAGACCAAGTGGGTCACCGGGCTGCGCCGCGAGGAAGGCAGCTCCGGCAACCCGAGCCCCTACACCGCGCAGGGCTGCCTGATCGGCATGCGCGCCGTGATGGAGGAGATCTCCGGCTCGAAGGACTTCACCGGCAGCCACGTCGTCGTGCAGGGCGTCGGCGCGGTCGGCGGCGCGCTCGCGATCCTGCTGAAGGAAGCCGGCGCGAAGGTCACGATCTGCGACATCAACGAGGACCGCGTCCGCGAGCTGGCCGAGCAACACGGCTTCGGCGTGACGACCGACGCGGACCACCTGTCGATCGAGTGCGACATCTACGCGCCCTGCGCGCGCGGCGCCGGGATCAACGACGAGACGATCCCGAAGCTGAAGTGCAAGGCCGTCGCCGGTTGCGCGAACAACCAGCTGCTGGAGCCGCGCCACGCCGAGGCGCTGCGCGAGCGCGGCATCGTCTACGCCCCCGACTACGTCCTGAACGCCGGCGGCATCATCAACGTGTCGGTCGAGCTGCTGCCCGGCGGCTACGACGAGGCGGTCGCGATGGAGCGCATCGGGCGCATCTACGACAACCTGAAGCTGGTCTTCGAGATCTCGCGCGAGCAGGGCATCCCGACCAACGAGGCCGCGGAGCACCTCGCCGAGCAACGCCTGGAAGAAGCGGCGAAGCGCAACGCGTAACGCCGACGGGCACGACACCGAGCGGGGACGCACGGAGCCGGGCTCGTTCTTTCACCGGCGCCACGCAGCAGGGGCGGCCGAGAGGCCGCCCCTGCTGCGTGGCG
>JAUHYB010000581.1 GCA_030426745.1 bacterium | reverse complement strand
CTCGAGTTCGTGCAGACGGCGCGCCGCTCCTGCCAGGTGCTGCTGGAGATGATCGACGAGGTCCTCGACTTCGCGACGCTGGAGACCGACCGCCTCGTCCTGCACCGCACCGAGTTCCCGCTGGCCCGCACGATCTGGGACACCGTGTACGAGCACGCCGGCAAGGCGGCCAAGCGCGGGCTGGGCCTGTCCTTCCACGAGGAGGACACGCTGCCTCACGTCGTCATCGGCGACCCCGCGCGCGTCCGGCAGGTCCTGGAGAACGTGCTTTCGAACGCGCTGAAGTTCACGCACGAGGGCGAGGTCGCGCTGCGCTGCCGCGTGCTCTCGCGCGACGACTGCAGCGTGCGCCTGGGCTTCGAGCTGTCCGACACGGGCATCGGCATCCCCGACGACCTGCGCGACCAAGTCTTCGACGCCTTCGCGCAGGGCGACCAGTCCAGCGAGCGCCGCTACGAGGGCGCCGGCCTGGGGCTCGTCATCGTGCGCCGCCTGCTGGAGCTGATGGACGGTGACATCGACTTCGTCAGCGAGATCGGCCACGGAACGACCTTCCGCTTCGAGCTCGTGCTGGCGCTGCCGACCAAGCCGGCGCCGGTGTTGACGCGCCCGGCGCTCGTCAAGGAGGGCACGCGCGCCGTCGTCGTCACGTCGCACCCGTCCTTCGCCGAGGCGTTCAGCGCGCAGCTCGAGCGCCTGGGGTTCGCCGTCGAGATGCTGGCCGACCCCGAGGAGGCCCTGCGCGTCCGCCGCACGAACCCGCCGGTCCTGTTCTTCGTCGACGACACGCTGCCGAACCTCGAGCTGCACCAGCTGCGCTGCGCGCTCGACGAGGACCTCCTGCCCGAGGGCTGCGCCGACGTCCTGCTGCACGGCCCCGACGACCAGCAACCGCACGCCGGCTTCCACGGCCACGTCGAGCGCCCGACGCGCCCCTCCGCGCTGCGACCGCTCGTCATCGACCTGCTGGAGAATGCGGTGCGCGCGCCGCTGCCCAGCGCGCTGCGCGACGAACCCGAACCGGCGCCGGAGGAGCCCGCGCACGACCACATCTGCTACGAGGGCCGCGTGCTCGTCGTGGAGGACGACGCCGTCAACCGCCGCGTCGTCACCGCGCAGCTCGAGCGGCGCGGCATCGAGGTCGAGACGGCGACGACCGGCCTGGAAGCGCTCGCCATGCTGCGCCTGATCTGCTGCGACCTCGTGCTGATGGACGTGCAGATGCCCGAGATGGACGGCCTGGAGGCGACGCGGCGCATCCGCGGCGGCGAGGCGGGCCCGCACCTCGAGGTCCCGATCATCGCGCTGACCGCCAGCGACCAACCCGGCGACCGCGCGATCTGCTGCGAGGTCGGCATGAACGACTACATCAAGAAGCCGCTGACGTCCTTCGACCTCGACACCGTGCTCGGCAACTGGTTGCCGAAGGTCACGCCGGCGGACGAGGACTGAGCGCCCGCGCGTCCCGGCGCCGCTCGCGCTACGATGCGCCCGCGCGGGAGTGGCGGAACCGGTAGACGCGCGAGATTTAGGTTCTCGTGGGGTGACCCGTGGGGGTTCGAGTCCCCCCTCCCGCACCAGCGCCGCGTCCCCGGCGGGGTCGCCGCGCGGCGCGCCGCTTGCGCGCTCCGCGCGAACGGTGGACGATGCGGCGATGCGCACGACCCCGATCGCCGTCCTGGCCCTCGCCCCGCTCTTCGCCGCCTGCGGCACGACGCTGGCCGACGAGGAGATGCACCGCTTCCCCGGCCCGGTCGACAGCGTGCACCTCGACCAGCGCGCCGGCGACGTGACGCTGACGATGACGCCGCGCGACGACGTCCGCGTCCGCACGCGCAGCCACCACGTCGCGTCGGAGCGGCCGTCGGTCCTCCTGGAGCAGCGCGACGGCACGCTCTCGGTCGGCTACACGCGGCAGCCCGGCGTCGGCGGTTCGTCGGTCGACTTCGACATCGAGATCCCCTCCGGCGTCGCGGAGGTCGTCGGGCGGTCGCGCAGCGGCGACCTGGACCTCCACGACTTCGTCGGCGACCTGGACTGGCGCGGCGAGAGCGGCGACCTCGAGGCCGAGCGACTGTTCTGCACCTCCGCGCG
>JAUHYB010000103.1 GCA_030426745.1 bacterium | reverse complement strand
GCTGCACGATGGCGACGTTCTTGCCGCCGTGCATGTAGCACGGCTTCTTCCACTTCAGCGCCTCGTCCAGGCCGCACTCCAGCAGCACGCCGCGCAGCTTGCGCATCACGGGCTTCCAGCGCTCGGCGCGGTCGAGGTAGGCGTCGACGTCGGGGTCGCGGTCGGTCATGGGGGCCACGATACCGCTTCTTCGGTCGTCGCGGGGCATCGCCCGTCGCCGCGCCCGTCGCCGCGCCCGGCCCGCGGCCGGTCCGCTCACGCGAACGGCAGCTCCGGCCCCACCGGCACGATCCCCGTCGGGTTGATCGCGCCGTGCGTCACGTAGTAGTGGCGCTTGATGTGGTCGAAGTCGACGGTCGGGCCGAACTCGGGGCGGGCGTACAGCTCGCCGAGGTAGCGCGACAGCGCCGGGTAGTCGGCGATGCGGCGCACGTTGCACTTGAAGTGCCCGACGTAGACCGCGTCGAAGCGGATCAGCGTCGTGAACAGGCGGATGTCGGCCTCGGTCAGGCGCTCGCCGACCAGGAACCGGCGGTCCGTCAGCCGCGCGTCCAGCCGGTCGAGCTCGGCGAACAGCGCGCGCACCGCGGCCTCGTACGCCTCCTGGCTCGTCGCGAAGCCCGCGCGGTACACGCCGTTGTTCACGTGGTCGTAGACGCTCGCGTTGACCTCGTCGATCTCGTCCCGCAGCTCCGCGGGGTACAGGTCGTAGTCGGACGTCGCCAGGTCGCCGAAGGACGCGTTCAGCTGGCGCAGCAGGTCCGACGACTCGTTGTTCACGATCGAGCGCGTCTCGCGGTCCCACAACACCGGCACCGTCACGCGGCCCTCGAAGTCGGGGTCGGTCGCGCGGTACGCCTCCATCAGGAACGCGAACCCGTTCACCGGGTCGGGCCCGTGGCCGCGGCCCTCGCGGAACGCCCAGCCGCGCTCGTCGCGGATCGGGTCGACCACGCTCATGCTGATCGCGTCCTCCAGGCCCTTGATGCGCCGCGCGATGATCGTGCGGTGCGCCCAGGGACAGGCGAGCGAGACGTAGAGGTGGTAGCGCCCCGCCGCGGGCGGGTGCGGGCCCGAGACGTCGACGGCGTCGCGGAAGGCGCTCTGCTGGCGCTGGAACTCGCCGGATTCGGAGGTCTCGTCGGGGAAGGCGGCTTCGGGCATGGCGGCGGGGGTCGGGGTCTCTCGGGAGGCGGCGACGACGGGCGGATCCTACGCGCCCCGGCCCCGCGCGGACGCGCGCGACGCGGAACGTCCGCCCGCGACCGGCGGCCGGCTCAGGTGTTCAGGTCCCAGATGCGGTAGTTCAGCACCGTCGCCACCGAGACCCACGCCAGGTACGGCACGAACAGCAGCGCCGCCGCGACGCTGACGCGCCGGAACGCCAGCGCGGTCGCGAGGATCGCGAACCACAGCACGCCGATCAGCAGCAACGCGCCGAACATCGCGTGCATCCCGAAGAAGACCGGCGTCCACGCCGCGTTCAGCGCGAGCTGCACCAGGAACAGCGACAGCGGCCCCCACACCTCGCGGCCGGCGCGGCGCTCGCGGTGCACCAGCCACGCCGCCGTGCCCATGCAGACGTACAGGGTTGTCCAGACCGTCGGGAACGCCCAGCCGGGCGGCGTCCAGTCGGGCTTCGCGAGCGACGCGTACCACTCGCCCGGCGGCCACAGCGCGCCGGGCAGGGCGGCGGCGAACGCGAGCAGGGTCCAGGCGATCCAGGCGAGGGCGCTCTTCATGTCGTCGGAAGATACCAGGGCGCCGCGCGTCCGGTCGTTGCCGGTCCGCCGCCGCGGCGATACCGTCGTTCCCGGTCCCGCTCCCCTGCCATGGAGGCTCACATGTCGCGTCCCGCCCCGCTCCACGCCTGCGCGCTCTTCGGCGCGCTCGCGTTCCTCACCGGCGCCCCCGCCGGTACCGACCCGACGGACAACGCGGCGGACGACACGACGGCCGCCAGTGCCTTCGACCTGGCGCCGCCGGTGCGCTTGAAGGCGGGCGACGACTGGCTCGGCGGGAAGCGGAAGTATCCCTCGCCCGCGCTGCACGACGTCGACGGCGACGGGCGGGCGGACGTGGTGATCGGCGACCTCAACGGCAAGGTCACGGTCGCGGCGCGCGCGAAGGACGGATCGCTGGCGGCGGAGGTCGCCATCGAACGCCGCGACGGCGAGCCGCTCGCCTTCAGCAACTGGTGATGCATCGGCATGGGTTCACAGTTCGTGGACCTCGACGGTGACGGGCACATCGACTGGTTGACGGCGACCTTCGACGGATCGCCGCACGTCGCCCGGGGTGACGAGGAGGGCTTCGGCGAACCGGAACACCTGCTCGACACGGACGGCGACCGCGTGATCGCCAGCTACTACTGGGACTACGAGCGCGAGCAACACGTGGTCGAGGACCGCGCGATGGGCGCCGGCTTCGACAAGGCGAAGATGGAACGCTGCATCTCGGCCCGGGCGTTCGACGTCGACGGGGACGGCGACCTGGACCTCTTGCTGGGCACGTACGAGAACGGCCGCTTGTACCTGCGCGTCAACGAGGGCACGGACGCCGAGCCGAAGTACGCGACGACGAACCGCGTCGTCATGGCCGGCGACGAGCCCTTCGCCGTGCCCGCGAAGATGTCCACGCCGATCGTCGTCGACTGGGACGGCGACGGCGTGCAGGACATCGTCGCGGGCAGCTTCGGCAAGGACGGCGACGGCGCGCTCGGCGGCGGCGTCTACTGGGCGCGCGGTGTGCGCGGCGACGGCGACGGCAACGGTGACGCGCGCTTCGGCCCGCTGCGCCCGCTGATCGCCCCCACCGCCCGTCGCGCGCACGAACCGACGCGGCCGGACAAGGGTCTCTACCCCGCGGTCGTCGACTGGGACGGCGACGGCGACCTCGACCTGATCGTCGGCGGGTACTCCGAGTGGACGCCGAAGGCCCGCGCCCTGACCGAGGACGAGCAGCGCGAGGTCACCGAGCTCCAGGCCGCGCTCGAAGCGGCCAAGGAGTCCTTCGCCGACGTCCAGCGCCGCCGCAACCGCGCGATGATCGCGGCGACGGCGGGCATGGACCGCGACAGCGACGAGTATTGGGACGCGATGGACGAGGTGAAGGAGGACTTCGCCGAGGAGTACGACGCCGTCCTCGCCGAGCGCGAGTCGCTGGAGACGCGGCTGTACGAGCTGATCCCGCGCGATCAGCGCCGCCCGTTCGTCTGGTTCTACGAGCGCCGCTAGGCGTCGCGCGCCATCGCGAGCAGCTTGCGCACCGTGCGCAGGTTGCGCGCGGTCGCGTCCACGCCCAGCTTGCGCTCGACCTGCGCCGCCAGCTTCGAGCGGCCGACGCCGTTCGGCGCGTGCAGCGCGAACACGCGCTCCGCCAGGTGGAAGCGCTCGCCGTTCGCGGCCAGCGCGCGCAGCGCGTCGAGGTCGGGGTCGCGCGGCGCCTCGAAGAGGAACCACAGCATCACCGACTTCGGGTCGGCGTCCGCGTCGAACGGGACCGACGCGGCGGCGCGCTCCAGCTCCTCCGCGGACAGGACCAGGACGGGCACGCGGAAGCCGCCGACGCCCTCGATCGCGTCCCCCACGATCGACGCCGGCCGCGCCGGCGCGCGCGCCGCCGAGCGGAACACGACGTTGCCGCTCTGGATGTAGGTCGCGACGTCCGCGAGGCCCGCGTCCTCGAGCGCCGCGCGCAGCTCCGCCATCGGCAAGCGGTTCGCCCCGCCGACGTTCACGCCGCGCAGCAGCGCGAC
Source organism: bacterium (assembly GCA_030426745.1). Classification (GTDB taxonomy): domain Bacteria; phylum Planctomycetota; class UBA1135; order UBA1135; genus JACKHV01. The sequence goes on along the minus strand of JAUHYB010000103.1, from coordinate 6,550 downwards.
CCACCTCGTCACGCCCGCCCTCCGTCGACGACGCGCAACCACGCCTGCGCCATCAACGCGGCGCCCGCCGCGGTCGGGTGGATGCCGTCCTTGGCCCAGAACTCCGGCGGCGCCAGCGCCGACGCGCGCTCGAACACCGCGTGGAACGGCACGAAGGCCCGGGCGTGGTCGTCCGCGATCCGCCGCGCCGCGGCGCGGTAGTCGTCGAAGGCCGGGAACCAGTCGTCCGTGACGTGGCCGCAGCGCAGCACGAACGGCTCGCAGACGACCAGCGCGACGTCCGGCAGCGCCGCGCGCGTGCGGTCGATCAACGCGCGGTACTCGCGTTCGTAGTCCGCGGCCGTCGCGGTCGACGCGCTGTTCCGCGCGTGCCAGAGGTCGTTCACGCCGATCAGCACGCTCAACACGTCCGGCGCCAGCGCGAAGCAGTCGCGCTCGAAGCGCTCGTCCAGGTGCCGCACGCGGTCGCCGCCGACGCCGCGGTTGTAGCAGCGCAGCCCGTCGTCCGGCCGCGCGACCAGCATCCCGACCGCCGCCAGCCACGCGTAGCCGCGCCCGAACTCCGCCAGGTCGTTCGCCGCGCCCGCGCCGTCGCGCACGCGACCGCCGTCGGTGATCGAGTCCCCCTGGAACAGCACCACGTCGCCCGGCGCGACCAGCGGCGCGCGCCGCACCGGCTGCAACTCCTCCGCGCACGACGCGAACGCCGCCGCGCCGACGCCGGCCAACCCGCCCACCACGAAGCCGCGCCGCGTCGGCGCGCCGCCCTGCGTTCGTCTCCCGTCCATGGTCGCTGACGGTACCCGGCGCGCGCCCGTTCGGCGAACGGTCCGCCCCGCGCCGCTACCCGAGCACGCGCCGCGGCATCCACGCGACGACGTCCAGGTCGCGCGCGACGTGCGCCAGCGGCGCGCCGTCCAGGGCGTCGATACCGACCTGCGCGGCCAGCGTGTTGCGCTCGATCTGCGCCTCGGCCGGCTGCAGCGGCCAGGGCTCGTGGTGGATGTCGCCGCGGAAGACGTCGCCGCGCGCGTTCCCGGCGTACAGGCAGTAGCGCTCGGTCAGCCAGTGCTCCAGCGAGCCCGGCGCGGCGCGCTCGACCGGGCCCGTCGGCCGGTAGCGGCCGGTGAAGCCGTAGCGGTCGGGCCCGCGCTCGCTGGCGTAGTCGATCGCGTCGCCCTCTCGCGCGAAGCGCATCCGCGCGCGGAAGTACGGCAGGTGGAAGAAGGTGCGCGCCGCCCACACCGGCAGGCGGTTCGGCACGTCGAGGCTGAAGAACCACACGCCCGCCTTGCCCTCGGCCGTCACGTAGGTGCGCAGGTTCAGCTCGGGGAACGCGTGCACGCCGGGGATCGGCGGCACCCAGCGCGGCGTGACCCGCGACATGCGGAACGGGACCACGCCGAGCCACGCGTCGCCGTCGAAGGTGTCCAGCGCGAGCCCGCGCGGCAGCCGCGGCGCCAGCGCGTCCGCCGGCACGCGCCAGTGCAGGAACGCCAGGTCGTGCCAGCGCATGCGCATCGCCCACGGGCGGCGCGGCAGGGGCCACGGGCGGTGCGCCGTCGCCGCGGCGTCGAGCGAGACCGACATGGGAGGAGTCTCGCACGCGCGCGGGCGGGGCGCGAGAGCCGGTTGGCCGCCGTCGCTTGCCGTTGCTTGCCGTCGCGTGCCGTCGCCCGCGATTGCATCGCCGTTGCTCGTCGTTGCCCGCAGCGCTCCGCCGTCTCCGCCCTTTCCGCCTGGTGCCGGCCCTGCCGCCTGTTGCCGCCCGTTGCCGCGTCCGCCGCGTCCGCCGCCTCCGCCGCCACGCCGGCGCGACACCGTCACACCGCGCCACGTTCACACCGGCGCCGCATCCCGGCGGCCCTTGCATCCGCGCCGGCGCCCCGCGCGTAGGCGCCGGCGAACTCGAAACCCGAAGGAACCGCCATGACTCCCTCCGAATCCGCCGCCGTCGCGCGCGCCGCCGCTCCCGTCTCCGCCGCCGAACGCCTCCGTCGCGCGAAGCTCCTGTTCCTCGTCGCCGCGGGGATCTCGTTCCTGTTCTCGGTGACCCTGTGGTTCCTCGTGGACCGCGACCAGGGCCTGTTCGTCGGCCTGTGGGTCCCGTCGATCCTCGCGCTCGGCGCGCTGATGACGAACGGGAAGGAGGACGCGCGGTGAGCGACGTCTTCGTCTTCCTGATGGGCGTCATCGTGATGCTGTTCGTGACGGGCGCCGTCGGGCTGCTCCTGTGGGGCGCCGCGAGCGAGCCGGCGCAGGGCGAGACGATCGAGGAACACGCCTACTCGCAGCCCGATCCGGCGCCGGCCCGCGTCCTCGTCGACGGGGATCGCGCGCGGGCGGACGACGCCGCCTGAGCCCGACCGCATGGCCGACCAGTACGTCCTGCTGGCGCACGTCGCCGCGACCTGGGCGATGGTCGGCCTGATCTGGATGGTCCAGGTCGTCGTCTACCCGGGCTTCGCCGCGGTCGGCGCGCGCGAGTGGCGGCGCTTCCACGAGGCGCACTGCCGCCGCACCGGCCGCGTGGTCGGCCCGTTGATGGGCGTCGAGACCGCGACCGGCCTGTGGCTCCTCGGCGCGCCGCCGGGGGGCGCCGCGTGGTGGCTCCCGTGGGCCGGGATGGCGTTGATCCTGGGCAACTGGCTGGCGACGGGGGGCCTGAGCGTTCCGCTGCACAGGCGCGCCGCGCGCGGCGACGAGCGGGCGCGGTGCTTGCTGGTCACGACGAACGTCGCACGGACGGCGATGTGGAGCGCGCGCGGCGTGCTCGTGCTGGCGTGGGTCGCCCCGGCTGCCGGTTGAACCCCGCCCCGGCCGCCGGTTGAACCCCGCCCCGGCCGCCGGTTGAACCCCGCCCCGGCCGCCGGTTGAACCCCGCCCCGGCCGCCGGCGGAACCCCGCGCCGGCCGTCGGTGGACCACCGCGCCGACTGCAGGTCGGGAGCGGCGTCCGCTGCCGGTGGAACCCCGCGCCGACGCGCCGGTCGATCGCTGCGCCGTTCGGCGTAGCGAGGAACCGCCCCGCTCCGGATATCGTGGGCGCGCCGCGACCCGCGGCGACCACGCGATGACGCCGCGCCGCACGCACCGCACGCCCGAAGGACCCGCGCCGCTCGAGCGCGCGTGGAGCCGTGACGTCGCCGACGTGCTGCGCGAGCTCGACGTCGACCCGGCGCGCGGCCTGTCCGACGCGGAGGTCGCGCGGCGCCTGGCGCTGCACGGTCCGAACCGCATGCGCGAGACGGCGCGGCGCAGCGGGTGGCGCATCCTGTGGGACCAGTTCGCGAGCTGGATCGTCTTGCTGCTGGCCGTCGCCGCGGCGGTCGGCTTCGCCTTCGGCGAGCTCGTCGAGGGCGGCGCGATCCTGGTCGTGATCGTCGTGAACGCGCTGATCGGCTTCGTGACGGAGAGCCGCGCCGTGCGGTCCGTCGAGGCGCTGCGCGAGCTGGGCCAGCGGTCGACCACCGTGCGACGCGGCGGCGCCGCGCGCGTCGTGCCCGCGGAGGAACTCGTGCCCGGCGACGTCGTCGTCGTCGACGCGGGCGACGTGTCGACCGCCGACCTGCGCGTGATCACCGGGTCGCGGTTGCGCGCGGACGAGTCCGCGTTGACCGGCGAGTCCGTCCCCGTCGACAAGGACGCCGCGCCGGCCCCTGCGGACGCGGCGCTGGCCGAGCGCACGTCCATGCTGTTCAAGGGCACCGCGTTGACCGACGGCAGCGGCGAGGCCGTCGTCGTCGGCACGGGGATGCACACCGAGCTCGGCGAGATCTCGAAGCTGGTCGTCGAGTCGGACGCCGACGTCACGCCGCTGGAGAAGCGCCTGGACGCGCTCGGCAAGCGCTTGATCGGCCTGACGTTGGTCGTCGCGGTCCTCGTGGCCGTGTCGGTGATGGTCACCGGGCGCGGCGCGTTGCTGGCGGTCGAGATCGCGATCGCGCTGGCCGTCGCGACGATCCCCGAGGGCCTGCCGATCGTCGCGACCGTCGCGCTGGCGCGCGGCATGGGCCGGATGGCGAAGCGCGACGCGCTGGTCGACGAGCTGTCGGCGGTCGAGACGCTGGGATCGACGACGGTGCTGCTGACGGACAAGACCGGCACGCTGACCGAGAACCGCATGACGGCGGTCGCCTACGCGATCGACGGGCGCGACGTCGAGGTGGAGGGCACCGGCCTGGAGCCGCGCGGCCGCTTCACGTCGGAGGGGCGCGAGGTCGACCCGCGGGACGTGCCCGCGCTGGCCGAGGCGCTGCGCGTCGGCGCGCTGTGCAACCACGCGAGCTTCGACGTCGGCGCGGACGGCGCGCCCGCGACCACCGGCGACCCGACCGAGGTCGCGCTCCTGGTCGCGGCCGCGAAGGCCGGGTTGCGCCGCGGCGACCTCCTGGCCGCGACGCCGCAGGTCGACGAGGTCGCGTTCGACCCGGCGACGAAGCGCATGGCGACGGCGCACCGGGACGGCGACGCGTGCTTCACGGCGGTGAAGGGCGCGCCGGAAGCGGTGCTGGACCGCTGCGCGACGGTGCGCACGCAGGGAGGGTCCGCGCCGCTCGACGACGCGGCGCGCGCCGAGTGGTTGCGGCGCGCGGACCGCATGGCGGCGCGCGGCCTGCGCGTCCTGGGCCTGGCGACGCGGCGCGGGGGGCGCGACGACGACCGCTTCGCGGACCTCGAGCTGCTGGCGCTGGTCGGCCTGCTCGACCCGCCGCGCCCCGGCGCGCAGCGCGCGATCGAGGACTGCCGCGCCGCGGGCATCCGCGTCGTGATGGTGACGGGCGACCACGCGGCGACGGGCCTCGCGATCGGCGGCGCGGTCGGGCTGGCGCGGCGCGGCGAGGACGCGCTGATCGACGCGCGACGCCTGCCGCCGTTCGCCGAGCTCGACGAGGCGCAGCGCGACGCCCTGCTGGACGCCGACGTCATCGCGCGCGCCGACCCGCGCCAGAAGCTGGACCTGATCGACATGCACCAGGCGCGCGGCGCGGTCGTGGCGATGACCGGCGACGGCGTGAACGACGCGCCGGCGCTGAAGAAGGCCGACATCGGCGTCGCGATGGGCATGCGCGGCACGCAGGTCGCGCGCGAGGCGGCGGACATGGTGCTGCGCGACGACGAGCTGGGGACGATCGTCGCGGCCGTGTCCGAGGGGCGCGCGATCTTCGAGAACATCCGCCGCTTCGTCGTCTACCTCCTGTCGTGCAACGTCAGCGAGATCCTGGTCGTCGGCGTCGGGTCGTTGATCCCCGGGCCGCTGCCGATCCTGCCGCTGCAGATCCTGTTCCTGAACATGGTGACGGACGTCTTCCCCGCGCTGGCGCTGGGCGTGTGCGAGGGCAGCCCGTCGTTGATGCGCAGCCCGCCGCGCGACCCGCGCGAGCCGGTGCTGACGCGCGCGCACTGGCGGTCGGTGTTCGGGCTCGCCGCCGTGATGGCCGCGGGCGTGATGGGCGCGATGGCGGTGGCGCAGCACGCGCTGGGACTCGCCGGGTCGGCGGTCACGACCGTCTCGTTCCTGACGCTGGCGCTGGCGCAGCTGTGGCACGCGTTCTCGATGCGGAGCGCGCGCTCGCACTGGTTGCGCAACGAGGTCACGCGCAACCGGTGGTTGTGGGCGGCGCTGGCGCTGTGCGTCGCGCTGCTCGTCGCCGGCGTGTACGTGCCGCTCGCGGCCTCCGTGCTGGAGGTGACCGACCCGGGCGCCGCGGGCTGGGCGACGGCGATGGCGTTCAGCCTGCTGCCCGTGATCGTCGGGAACCTCGCGCTGGAGCGCGGCGCGCGGCGCGCGCGGGCCGCGGGCGCGGAGTGAGGGGCCGCGGCGCCGGTCGCGTGAGCGCGCCGCGTCCGGATCGGCGACGCCGCGATCAGTCGTCCAGGACGACGTTGCGCACCAGCGTGCCCTCGAGGCACACGGTCAGGCGCAGGCCGAGCGGTTCGGCCAGGTAGTGCGCGCGCCAGGCGCCGTCCTCGCGGCCGCCGGCGGGCAGGGTGACGGCTTCCAGCACGAAGGCGGCGCCGCGCAGGCCGTCGTCGGCGACGCGCTGCACGACCAACTCGTCGACGAGCGCGGCGCGGCAGCGCAGGAGCAGCGCGTCGGGGCTCGCGACCAGCGCGCGGAAGGCGTTCGCGAACGGCTGCACCGGGGCGTCGGGGCCGCCGGGCAGGAAGACGGTGAAGCGCGCGCCGGTGCGCGGGTGCGACAGCTCGGCCTCCCAGTGGCCTTCGCCCTGCAGCGCGTCGTAGTGCGCCAGGCGACCGAAGTGCGGGTGGCTCGCGACCTTGGGCGCGAGGTCCTCGGATCGATCGCGCTCGACCCCGCGGCGCAGTGCTCGGACGTAACTCATGGATCCCTCCGCGCGTTCTCATCGGCGGAAGCCGCGAGATCGTGCGAGGGAGATTCCATTCCGGGGGCCGCGATCGGGACGACTCATCGCCCCTTGATCGCGCGTTGACGATCGGGCCCGACCAGCGCGTCGCGCAGGACTACGGTGCCAGGCACCTTCCTCCGGAATAGCGGCCCATGGTCGGGAGCCGCCCACGGCGGCTCC
>JAUHYB010000580.1 GCA_030426745.1 bacterium | reverse complement strand
TGCAGCGCGCGCTCGTACGCGCGGCGCGCCTCGTCCGGCTCGCCGGTCGCCAGGAGCGCGTCGCCCAGCCGCGAACGGATGCGCGCGCGCAGCTCCTGGAACTCGGCGGCTTGCGGCTCGTTGCGCGACGCCTGTTGCAGCGCGGGCAGCGCTTGCTCGGGCTCGCCGCGGTTCAGCAGCAGGTTGCCCAGCGCGAGCTGCACTTCCCACTCCGTGCGGCCCAGGCGCGCGGCGGTCGCGAGGTGCTCGCGCGCCTGCTCGAACATGCGGAAGCGCGCTTCCAGCACGCCGAGGCGCGCCAGCACGACCGGGTCCTCCGCGAAGCCGTCGTCCAGCAGCGCGTGGTACTCGGCGAACGCCTCTTCGAAGCGGAACGACGCCTCGTAGCACCGCGCCAGGCCCAGCCGCGGGTCGACCTCCGACGTCAGCGGCACCGCGCGGCGGTAGAACTCCTCCGCGATCTCGAGCGCGCGCGGCCCCGCCTCGCGCGACAGGAACGCGCGGTTCGCGAAGCTCATCGCCGCGCCGTACTGGCCGCGCGGCAGCTCCGCGGGGAACTCGGTGCGCGCCAGCTCCAGGCGGTTGATCGGCGTGTCGGCCAGCCCGAAGTCCTCGAAGCGGTCGGGCGTGTACGGGATCGGCTCGCTGCCGGGGTACTTCTCCTGACCGGTGACGGGATCCAGCTCCAGGAACAGGATCGGCTCGTCGACCGGCATGCGCAGCTCGTAGCGGTCGCGGTTCAGGATGCGGCCGTAGTGCATCTGGTTCGTCAGCAGCCAGTCGTACTGGCGGCGGTACGACTCCAGGCGCTCGGCCTTCTCCTCGGGCGACAGGAGGTCCCAGTCGACGGTCGCCGCGTCCTCGAGCGCGGCTTCGACGTCCTCGGGCTCCTCGGCCGCGTCGAGGTCCTCGAACAGGCCGTCGACGTAGGCGGGGCGGCGCCCGTCGCGCAGCACCTCGTCGAACAGCGACGGCATCGGGCCGGCCGCGGTCGGCGGGCGCAAGCCGCTGGTCGCGACGAGCGGCGGCACCTCGAACTCGAGCGGCGGCAACGGCCGCGTGTCGGACGGCTCGGTGAACAGCTCGCGCAGCAGCGCGTCGCGGTCCCGCGTCGTCGGCACGACCAGGTCGACGTCGGGCGCGACGTGGTCGACGAACTCGACGTCACCCGTGCCGCGTCGCGAACCGCGCACGCCGGAGCCGGAGCCTCCGGCGCTGTACACGCCCCAGCCGACGACGAGCGCCGCCAGCGCGAACACGACTTGTTCCTGTCGGATCGCCATGGAATCAGACCTCGTCCTCGGGCGTCTCGATCGGTTGCACGTACGGCACCAGGAAGACGACCTCCAGGCGCGATGAGGCGTTCTTGTTGCGCTCGGGGAGCACCTCCAGCTCGTCGATCACGAGCGGGTCCCCCGCCGTCGGGTCCTGCGTCGCCGAGATCAGGTCGACCAGCGGGCCGGACGCGCCGCTCATGCGCATCCGCACGCGCGTGCGCTCGACGCGGCCGACGCCGTTGCGCGAGAACAGGCCCGGATCCAGGCGGATCTCGACCTTGTCGACGCGCTCGACGCCGGCGTCGATCGCCTGCGACAGCACGCGCTCGATCAGGTCCAGCGCGTGCAGGTGGCGCACGATCTCCTCGTCGCGCGTCGGCGCGAGCGCGGGCAGGCCCAGGTCCTCGGGCAGGCGCACCTTGCGGCGGCCCGCGCGGCGCATCAGGTCCTCGCGCACGGCGGAGACGCGCTCCACGTACTGGCTGCCGACCGGGCGGTCGGGGCTGACCTCGAACTCGGGGCGCGGCCGGAAGTCGACCTTCGACGAGAGTTGCGCGACCGCGGCCAGGAGCGCCTCGTTCTGCTCCTCAGCGCGCGTCTTGTCGGACGTGGAGAAGCGCGCCTCGCGCAGCTCCCCGTCCACGCGGCGGACGCTCGATTGCGCCTTGGACAGGTCCTCGCCGACCGAGCCGTCGATGAACGCGGACGCGATCAGGTACAGCACCGCGGCGACCGCGACGGTCATCACGAAGCGCTTGTTCTCCTGCCAGTAGTCGTTGAAGTCCATGGCTACTGCGCCTCCCCTTCCCCGTCGCCGAGCTCGT
>JAUHYB010000579.1 GCA_030426745.1 bacterium | reverse complement strand
CGGTTCGATGGCGCGCTTCGGCTACGCCGGCAACAACGGCCGCGAGTACACCTCGTTGGGCAAGGAGCTCGTCGCCGCCGGCCGCATCGACAAGGGCCGCGTGAACCTGAAGACGATCCGCGAGTGGGCGCGCCGCAACCCGAGCGAGGTGCGCGAGTTCCTCGACCGCAACGAGCGCTACGTCTTCTTCACGCCGATCGAGGGCACGCCGCGCGGCAGCCTCAACGTCGAGGTCACCGGCGGTCGCACGCTGGCGACCGACAAGGACCTGTTCCCGCGCGGCGCGCTCGTCTACGTCGACACGCACCTGCCGGGAGCGGAGTTCCTCGACGGCGAGGAGTACCACCGCATCATGCTCGACCAGGACACGGGCGGCGCGATCCGCACCGCCGGGCGCGCCGACATCTACCTGGGCGTCGGCGACCGCGCGGAGGACCTCGCCGGCACGACGCGCGTCGAGGGACAGCTCTACTACCTGTTCCTGCGCGATGACCGCTGAGCCGGCGGGCGGCGTCGTCTCGGTCTGCGTCGGCCCGGGCGGCGTCCCCAAGCGCGCGGTGCCCGAGGCGCGCGTCGGCGAGCTGGGGCTGGAGGGCGACGCGCACCGCCACCGCCTGCACGGCGGGCCGAACCGCGCGGTGTGCCTGTTCTCGATGGAGGACTACGCCTCGCTCGCGGCGGACGGCGTGGCCGCGAGCCCGCCGGGCGCCTTCGGCGAGAACCTGCTGACCGAGGGCCTGAACTACGCCGCGCTCGACGTCGGCGACCGCCTGGCCGTCGGCGACGAGGTCGTGCTGGAGATCCACGACGTGCGCGAACCCTGCGGCACGCTGAAGCCCGTCGACCCGCGGTTCCCCGACCTGATGATCGGCCGCAGCGGCTGGCTGTGCCGCGTCGTCACGCACGGCGTGGTGCGGGCCGGCGATCCCATCCGCCGCCTGTCCGTGCCGGAGTGACGACGACGCGCGCGGTTCACCGCGCGTCCGCGAGCCGGCGGCGCACGATCGGCTCCAGGCCGCCCGCGACGCACAGCTCCTGCGCGACCGCGCCGACCGGCGCGACGGGGAACTCGCGGCCTTCGACCGTCGCGACCGAACGCGCGACGTCGATGCGCAGCGCAGCGATCGGCCGGTAGGTGCGCGCGCCCGCGGGGTCGCGCTCGCGCAGCCAGTCGTGCAGCGCCGGGCTCTCGAAGCACAGCAGCCCGTTGTTGAACGCGTTGCGCAGGTAAGTGTCGCTGAACGACGCGGCGACGACGCACGCGAGGCCGTAGTGCAGCAAGCACGTCGCCGCCTGCTCGCGCGACGACCCGCAGCCGAAGTTGCGGCCCGCGACCAGCACGTCGCCGGCGCGCGCCACGCGCGCGAAGTCCGGGTCGTGGTTCTCCATCGCGTGCGACGCCTGGTCCGCGGGGCCGAGGTCGTCGCGGTACGTCCAGTCCTTGGCGTAGATGCCGTCGGTGTTCAGGTCGTCGGCCGGCACGCGCACGATCGGCCCCTCGACGACGCGCGGGAAGCCGTCGCACAGCGCGACGTCGCGCGGCGCGTCGCCGTCCGCTCGCGGCCCGACGCGCGCCACCGGACCGGCGTCGCCGAGCGCCGCGCCGGTGATGCGCCCCGCGAGCGCCGACGCGGCCACGACCTGCGGGCTGGCGAGGTAACAGCGCGCGTCGCGGCTGCCCATGCGGCCCGCGAAGTTGCGATTCGTCGCGGAGATGCCGACTTCGCCGTCCTCGAGCAGGCCGACGCCCAGGCCGATGCACGGGCCGCAGCCGGCGGGCAGGAAGCGCGCGCCGGCCGCCTCGAGGCGCTGCCAGTCACCGCGCGCGCGCAGCTCGTCCTCGACGCGCGACGAGGCCGCGGCGACGTACAGCTCCACGCCGTCCGCGACGCGCCGCCCGTCGAGCACGCGCGCGGCGGCGGACAGGTCGTCCGCGCGGCCGTTCACGCACGACAGGAGGTACGCCTTGTGGATGGCGACGCGCTCCGCCTCGAAGCGCTCGAGCGGCGCCGTGACCTTCACGCCGTTCGGCCCGGAGACCGACGGCCGCACCGCCGCGAGGTCGACGTGGATCGTCCGCGCGTAGCGCGCGTCGTCGTCGGCCG
>JAUHYB010000578.1 GCA_030426745.1 bacterium | reverse complement strand
GCCGCGCAGTACAACCTCGAGACGGCTTGGGTGCGCGGCACCAAGAAGACGGCGAAGGCCAGCCGCGGCGAGTACGTCTACAACATCGACAACATGATCGGGGTGCACCCGGACCTGATGCTCGAGAAGGTGAAGGAAGAGCTGAAGGGCCCCGAGTTCGAGGCGGCGCGCGCGAAGCTCGACGAGTCCGAGTGGCACATCGGCACGCTGGAGATCGCCGAGAACGCGCTGTCGCGCATCCGCGAGGAGCACGCGCAGTGGGTCGAGGTCATCGACGAGAAGGCGGTCGAGGCGGGGCGCGACGGCGACCTGTTCACGGTCACGCTGGACGACGGCCGCGTGCTGAAGGCGAAGAACCTGGTCGTGTCGACCGGCGTCATGGACCGCCAGCCCAGCGTCAAGAAGGAGCTGAAGAGCGGCAAGGTCCTGGACGACCCGCGCTGGATCTATCCCTACGCGAACTACGAGCGGCTGCTGTACTGCATCCGCTGCGAGGGGCACCTGACGCGCGACCTGCGCACGTCGATCATCGGCGTGGGCGAGGGCGCGGCGCAGCTCGCGATGATGCTGCACGAGCGCTACGGCACGAAGGTCACGATCCTCACGAACGGCGTCGAGCTGGGCGCGAAGCCGGACTCGATCAAGCTGCTCGAGCACTACGACATCCCGGTGAAGACCTCGCGCATCGTCGACCTGTACGACGTCGCCGAGGGCGAGGCGCCGCCGGAGAAGCGCGTCAAGAAGGGCACGCAGTTGCACGGCTTCGTGCTGGAGGACGGCACGCGCGTCGACGCACGGTACGGCCTGATCGCGCTCGGCCTGTTCCGCGTCTACAACGAGCTGCCGAAGCAGCTCGGCGCGGACCTCGAGGGCGGCGACAAGCCGGTCGAGGAGCAACACGTGCTGGTGGACGACGCGACGTCCGAGACGAACGTGCCCGGCCTGTTCACGGTCGGCGACATGTCGAAGCGCCGCGACGGCGGACCGCTGATGAAGCAGGTCTACACCGCGCAGGAGTACGCGGTGCGCGCCGTCGACACGATCGACCGGCGCCGCCGCGCCGCGCGTCGCGCCGCGATCCTCGAAGGCAAGTGAGGGCGCGATGACGACCACCGAGACGCGCTGGACGGCGTTGGAGGAGACGGCGGGCTGCGCGCCCGGCGAGATGCGCACGGTGAAGCGCGACGGCCACCAGCTGGTCGTCGGCCGCGACGACTCGGGCGCGCCCTTCGCGCTGGACAACCGCTGCCCGCACGAAGGCTACCCGTTGGCGCAGGGCGACCTGACCGGCTGCGCGCTGACGTGTTGCTGGCACAACTGGAAGTTCGACGTGCGCGACGGCAGCTGCACGCTGGGCGGCGAGGCCGTGCGTCACTACCCGACGCGCGACGCCGGCGGCGTGATCGAGGTCGACCTCGCCGACCCGGCGCCGGAGACGCTGTGGCCGAAGCTGCTCGAGAGCTTCGAGGAAGGCGTGTGGAAGCACGAGAACGGCCGCGCGATCCGCGACGGCGTGCGCCTCTTGCAAGCGGGGTTCGGCGCGAAGCGCCTGGCCGTCGAGATCGCGCGGCTGGACGCGCGCTACCGCGAGTACGGCACGGGGCACGGCTTGCCGGTCGCGGCCGACGTGCTGCGGTTGTTCGACGAGGGCGACGAGCGCCGCGCGATGGAAGCGCTGGCGATCGCGCTCGACATGGTCGGCGATTCGATCCAGCGCCTGCCGCGGCGCCCGCTCGCGGATCCGGTGGCGGGCGGTGACGAAGCCGCGCTGCGCGACGCGGTCGAGCGCGAGGAAGGCTCGCGCGCCGAGGCGCTGCTCCTGGGCATGATCGACGGCGGCCTCGCGCGCGAGGACTCCGAGCGCCTCTTGCTGGCGGTGCTGACCGACCACTTCCTGTCGTTCGGCCACCCGCTGATCTACCTCGTGAAGTCGCAGGAGCTGCTTGCGGACGCGCGGCGCGACGCGTGGCGCGAGGTGCACGCCGGGCTGCTCTGGAACATCGTGCACGGCACGCGCGAAGACACGTTGCCGTACTGGGTCGGTCACGCGTCGCGGCTGGACGCGCTGGGCGCCGACATCGACGCGCTGGCGACGATGGAGGACGCGA
>JAUHYB010000577.1 GCA_030426745.1 bacterium | reverse complement strand
CGATCCCGGACTCGGCCTTCTCGATCGCTTCGTCGAGGTCACCGGCGACGGCGTCCTCGTCCTCCTCGCCCATCTCGGCGAGCGCCTCGATGTCGTCGAGCGCGGTCTGGACGTCGTCGATCGGCTCGGTGACCGTCAGCGCGCCCTTCTTCTCGCCGATCATCTTCTGCGCGGCCTCCTGGTCGTTCCAGAAGTCGCCGGAGAGCTCGGCCTCCTCGATCTCCTTCAGTCGCGCGAGCTGGCCGGGATAGTCAAAGACTCTCCTTCAGCTGCTCGAGCCGGCGCAGGAAGGCGGTCGCCTGGTCCTGGGATTCCTTGATGCTAGCCATGGGGCGGCGGATTCTACGCTCTCGCGCGCGCGGCGGAAGGGGCCCGGCCGTCGTTCTCTGGGCGGGCGACCCGCCGCGCTACTTCTCGGCGTCGAGCACGTCCAGGATGCCCTCTTCGGCGACGAGCCGCTCCATGTCCTCGCGCGACTTCGGCACGAGGTCCGTGATCACCTCGCAGCCGTCCTCGGTGATCACGACGACGTCCTCGATGCGGATGCCGATGTTCGTCTCCGGGTCGTACAGGCCCGGCTCGATCGTGAAGACCATCCCCGGCGCCAGCACCGTCGCGTAGTCGCCCGGGTCGTGCACTTCCATGCCGACCCAGTGACAGACGCCGTGCAGGATCAGGTCCTCGTAGCCGCGGTCCTCCATCAGCCCGTTCGCCGCCTCGGTGACGGTGCGGATCGTCGCGCCGGGCTTCGCGGCCGCGATGCCGGCGAGCTGCGCGGCGAGCACGGTGTCGTACAGCTCGGCCTGCGCCTCCGTGAACGAACCGTTCACCGGCCAGGTGCGCGTGATGTCCGTGACGTAGTGGTCGATCTCCGGCCCGTAGTCGATCAGCAGGATGTCGCCGTCCTGCATCACGCGGTCGTTCGCCTGGTAGTGCAGGATCAGCGAGTTGGCGCCGCTGCCGACGATCGGGTGGTAGGCGGACCCGGCGGCGCCGTTGCGGCGCTGCACCCAGGCCATCAGCGAGTCGAGCTCCCACTCGCCCAGGCCGACGCGCGTGGAGCGGATCGCCTCGACCATCGCCTTGGCGCCCGCGTCGCTCGCGCGGCGCAGCGCGTCGAGCTCCTCCTCGGTCTTCACCAGGCGCAGCTGGTTGATCTCGCGCGCGCAGTTCTTCACCGCGGCGCCGAAGCGCTCCTCGAGTTGTTCCTTCAGCGCGCGCTCGCGGCTCTGCCGTCCGTCCAGCGGGTTGCGGCGCTGCGCGACGTCGAAGGGCTCCGCGCGGTCGTAGCCGCCGGACAGGGTCACCCACGGGTGGTTCGAGACCCACACGCGCTCGCCCTCGTCGATCAACTCGCCCAGCACGTCGAGCAGCTCCTCGGACGAGCGCACCTCGGTGATCCCCGAGATCGGCGCGACCCACCGGTCGTCCGCGTCCCAGCGCTCGCCGTTCCACACCTCGTACCGCTGGTCGTACGGCGGCAGGAACAGCACCTCGCGCCCCGTCTCGAGGTCCATCGCGAACAGCGCGTCCGGGCTCTCGACGCCGGTCAGGTACCAGAAGGTCTTGTCCTGGTGGAAGCGCGTGTAATCGCGCGTCTCGTTCATGCCGCGCAGCACGAGCACGCCTTCGTGGCCGAGCGCCTCGGCGAGCGCCGCGCGCCGGCCGGCGTGGAAGTCCGCGCCCAGGCCGCACGTCACGCCGTAGGGCGGCGTCGGCGGCGCGTGCGCGGGTTCTTGCGTGCCGTGCGTGTCGGCGACGGAGACGGAGACGGAGAGGGCGAGGACGGAGAGCAGGGCGACGTTCATGGCGCTGGTCTGAGGGCGCGGGTCCGGATGCGCGGGGCTGGACGAACGGGGCGGACGGTTCGGCCCCCGCAGCCCGTGCGGGTCACGCGACCCGCCGGGCGGGGTTCGAGGCTGCGAGGAGGATACGCGATCGCGACGTCACGCGAGCGTCACGGGCAGCCGGCGGCCCAGCCGCAGCTCCTCGGGCGCGACGACCGTGGTGTAGGCCAGCGCCTCGACGCCCGCGGCGACCGCCTCGCGCAGCGCCGCGCCGTAGGCCGGGTCGATCTCGTCGGCCGGCGCGAACGACTCGCAGTCGGCG
>JAUHYB010000576.1 GCA_030426745.1 bacterium | reverse complement strand
TGCGCCACGTGCGCGGCGTGCTCGCGGTGTCCGACCACCTGGTCGAGCGCATGCGCGGGTTCGGGCACGACGCGGGCCTGTTGACGCACGGCATCGACCTCGAGCACTGGCGGTCGGTGACCCGCCGCGCGTTCCCGGCGGAGGACGCGGCGCCCCGCGCGCTGTTCTGGGGCGTCGCCGACCGGCGGCTGGACACGGACGTGTGCCTCGCGGTCGCCGAGCGTTGCGAGCTGTCGCTGGTCGGCCCCGAGGACGACGCCGATCCGCGCGTGACGGCGCACCCGAACGTCGCGCTCGAAGGGCCGCTGCCCTACGCGGACCTCCCCCGCCGAGCGGCGGACGCAGACGTGCTGGTCATGCCCTACGCCGACCTGCCGGTGACGCGCGCCATGCAGCCGTTGAAGCTGAAGGAGTACCTCGCGACGGGCCTGCCCGTGGTCTGCGCCGACCTGCCGGCGAACCGCGCGTGGGCGGACGCGATGGACGTGACGTCCGACCCGGCGCGCTTCGCGGATCTCGTCGTCGAGCGATCGCGCGCGGCCCTGCCCGACGACCAGCGCCGCGCGCGCGAACGCCTCGCGGACGAGGGCTGGGACGCGAAGGCGCGCGCGTTCGAGGACTTCGTCGCGCGGCACACGGGGGTGCGGCCGTGAGCGCGCGCAGTTCGAACGACGGCCGCGGATGCGTGCTGCACGCGCGCATCGTCACCGGCACGGGCGGCGGGCCCGAGAAGACGATCCTGAACTCGCCGCGGCACCTCGCGCGCCTCGGCTGGGACTCGCTGGTCGTGTACTTGCACCCGCCGGACGACCCGGGCTTCGCGGTGATCGAGGACCGCGCGCGAGAGGCCGGCGCGCCGCTGGTCGGCATCCCCGAGTCGTTGCCGATCGACCCGCGCGCGCTGCGCCGCCTGCTGCGCCTGTGCAAGGACCACGACGTGCGCGTGTGGCACGGCCACGACTACAAGTCGAACCTGTACGGCCGGCTGTTGCGCCCCTTCCACCGCATGCAGCTCGTGACGACCGTGCACGGCTGGGTGAAGCACACGACGCGCACGCCGCTGTACTACGCGATCGACCGCTGGTGCCTGAAGCGCTACGAGCGCGTCGTCGCGGTGTCGGCGGACCTGGAGCGCCGGTGCCTGGAGATCGGCGTGCCGCGCGAGCGCCTGGTGCTGGTCGAGAACGCGATCGACACCGAGGTGTTCCGTCGCAGCGCGCCGCGGCCGGCGAACGGTCGCGTCGTGATCGGCGCGGTCGGGCGCCTGTCCGAGGAGAAGGGCTTCGACTTGTTGATCCAGGCCGTCGAGCGCCTGGTCGCGGACGGTCGCGACGTCGCCCTGGCCATCGCGGGCGAGGGCGACGCGCGCGGCGCGCTGGCCTCGCGCATCGCCGCGTCGCCGGCCGCGGACCGCATGGAGCTGCTGGGCTTCCGCGCGGACACCGTCGCGCTGTTCGAGGGCTTCGACGTCTTCTGCCTGTCCAGCCTGCGCGAGGGCCTGCCGAACGTCGTGCTGGAGGCGATGGCGATGGAGGTACCCGTGCTGGCGACGCGGTCGGGCGGCATGCAGGAGTTCGCGCGCGACGGCGAGGACGCGCTCCTGTGCGATCCGGGCTCGGTCGACGAGCTCCACGCCGGCCTCGCGCGCCTCGTCGACGACGCCGACCTGCGCGCGCGGCTGGCCCGCGGCGCGCGCGAACGCATCGTCGCCGACTGCTCCTTCGCCGCGCGGATGGACCGCGTCGCCGAGCTCTACCGCCGCAGCTGATCGCGCGCGGCGTCGATCGCCCGCGCCTCGAGCTCGCGCAAGGACGCGCCCGTGCGCCGCGCGATCGCGGCCAGGTCGTCGTACTCCGGCGACAGGTCGTACCCCGCGCCCTCGGTGGCCCAGGCGGGGCGCACGCGCTGCTTGACGCGCACGCGGTCGCCGTCGAGGTCCACGTCGAGGAACGCGCGCGCGCACTCGACGCGCGTCACGGCGTGGCTGCGAAGGCCCAGCGTCGGCGAGCGGCCGAAGACGACCCGCGCGAGGTCCGCCTCCGCGCTCGCCGGCGCCAGCCACGAGACGACCACGCCGGGCCGCCCCTTCTTCATCTGCACCGGCGCGCACCACGCGT
>JAUHYB010000575.1 GCA_030426745.1 bacterium | reverse complement strand
GTGGAAGGCAGCGCGAGTCCTCCGTCGCGGCTTCACGCAAAGGCCGCGAAGGAGCGAAGAGCGCGAAGAAGGACGAACCACACCCAGGAGAAGAGCAACGGATGAAAAGCAGCCTCCACCCCGGCACCAGCAGCAACGGAGCAGCTCCGAGACCCGAGCCCAGTGACGGAGCCCTCCCCAGTCCGGCGCCCACCGGTTCGGGGGAGGATCAACGGACGCGCTCGGCGCCGCGCGCGTCACGCGCAGCGCGTGCTCCGGATCGCTTCGTGAGGCGGCGCGCGCTCAGCGCGGCGCGGACGACCACTCGAGGACCTCGGCCTCGAGCACGTCCATCGGCACCGACCCGTTCGCCAGCACCGTGTCGTGGAAGTCGCGCAGGTCGAAGCGGGACCTCATGCGCTCCTCCGCCTCGCGGCGCAGGCGCTCGATCTCGAGCTTGCCGATCGTGTACGCCGTCGCCTGGCCCGGCATCACGATGTAGCGTTCCACCGCCTTGACGCAGTCGCCCTCGGGGTTCGGCGTCGTGGTCAGCAGGTACTCGATCGCCTGCTCGCGCGTCCAGCGCAGCTCGTGGATGCCCGTGTCGACGACCAGGCGGCACGCGCGCCACAGCTCCATCGCCAGCCGCCCGAAGTTCGAGTACGGATCGGCGTAGTAGCCCATCTCGCGCGGGAAGGCCTCGCAGTACAGCCCCCACCCCTCGCCGTAGACGGTGTAGCCGCCGAAGCGGCGGAAGCGCGGCAGGGACGCGTCCTCGCGCGCGAGGCTGTTCTGCAGGTGGTGGCCGGGGTTCGCCTCGTGGTAGACGAGCGCCTCGAGCTGGTAGGTCGGCAGCTGCGCCATGTCGTGCACGTTCGCGTAGAACACGCCCGGCCGCTTCCCGTCTGCGCTGCCCGGCTGGTAGAAGGCCTTGCCCGCCGCGCCCGCGCGGAACGCCTCGACCGCGCGCACCTCGACGCGGGTCTTCGGCAGCCGGCCGAACACCTCCGGCGCGCGCGCCGTGAAGCCGTCCAGGTACTCGCGCGCGAGTTGCAGGTACGCCTCGCGGCCGCGGTCGTCGTTCGACAGGTAGAAGCGCGGCTCGGCCTCCAGGTAGCGGAAGAACTGCTCCAGCGTCCCGTCGAACTCGACGTCGCGCATCGTGGCGCGCATCTCGCCGCGGATGCGGTCCACCTCGGCGCGCCCCAGCGCGTGGATCTGCGCCGGCGTCAGGTCCGTCGTCGTGATCGTCGCGAGCCGCCGCCGGTAGTACTCGCCGCCGTCGGGCAGGGTCCACGCGCCGACCTCGCTGGGCGCGCGCGCGTCCAGGCGCTGCAGGGCGGCGATCAGGTCGCGGTAGGCGGGGCCGACCGACTCGACCATGGCGCGCTTGCCCTCGCGCCGCAGCTCGCCGCGCAGGGTCGCGGGGAAGCCGACCGCGTCGATCTTCGACAGGTAGTTCGCGTACAGCTCGTTGACGCCCTCCCCCTCCTCGAAGGGCTCGCCGGAGACGAGGTTGCGGCACGTCTCCAGCACGCGCGGGAACACGAAGCGCGGCGCGATCACGCCGGCGTCGGCGCGCAGCTCCAGGTCGGCGATCAGCTGGTCGAAGGCCTCGCGGAAGCCGTCGAGCCGCGCGACGTAGGCGCGCGCGTCCTCCTCGCTCTCGACGACGTGCTGCGTCATCAGGACCGAGGGCAACCAGGTGTGCACGCCGAACATCTGGTTGACCGGGTAGTCGTGCAGGCGCCAGCGGTAGTCCTCGACGTCGTCCTGGAGCTTGCGCTCGAAGAGGTCGTAGGACAGCCGCGCCGTGTCCGAGAGCGCGTCGCGGTCGAACGAACGCAGGCGCTCCAGCTCGCCGCGGCGGATCTCCAGCTCGCGCGCGCGCGCCGCGTCGGAGAAGTCGTCCCAGCGGTCGTGGTCGCGCTGCACGCCCAGCGACGTCTGGCGGATCGGGCTGCGGTCGAGCTCCGCCTGGAAGACCTCCTCGAAGAAGGCGTCCAGCGCCGCGTCCGCCTGCGAGGGCGCCGCCGCCGCGCCGGGGCCGGGGTGCGACCGACCCGCTCCGTCGACGTTGCGGCACGCGAGTTCGATCGGGACGAGGGCGATGAGGCCGAGCAGCAGGGCGGCGCGGGG
>JAUHYB010000102.1 GCA_030426745.1 bacterium | reverse complement strand
GAGTGCGTGACCATCACGCCGCACTTGTCGCAGACGATGCCCTTGTGCTTGATGCCCTTGTACTTGCCGCAGGCGCACTCCCAGTCCCGCTCGGGACCGAAGATGCGCTCGCAGAAGAGGCCGTCGCGCTCGGGGCGGTACGTCCGGTAGTTGATCGTCTCCGGCTTCTTCACCTCACCGAACGACCAAGAACGAATGTCCTCGGGCGACGCGAGGCTGATGGTGACGCTGCCGTAGTCGTTGACGCGCGTGTAGATCGATTCAGCCATGGGTTGCACCTCCTAGAGGACCGCTTTCTTGTGGAGTTGCATGTTCAGACCGAGACCCTTGATCTCGTTCGTGAGCACTTCGAAGGACACGGGCGTTCCCGGCTCGAGGATGTTGAGGCCCTTGACCATCGACTCGTAGATCTTGGTCCGGCCGTCGACGTCGTCCGACTTGACGGTGAGCTGCTCCTGCAGGATCGCCGCCGCGCCGTAGGCCTCGAGCGCCCACACTTCCATCTCCCCGAAGCGCTGGCCGCCGAAGCGCGCCTTACCGCCGAGGGGCTGCTGCGTGATGAGGCTGTACGGCCCCGTCGCGCGGGCGTGCACCTTCTCGTCGACGAGGTGGTGCAGCTTCAGCATGTACATCACGCCGACCGTGACCTGCTGCTCGAAGGGCGTGCCGGAACGACCGTCGTAGAGGGTGAACTTGCCGGTGGTCGGCAGGCCCGCCTCGCCGAGGATCGCCTCGATCTCGTCCTCCTTCGCGCCGTCGAACGCCGGCGTGTTGCAGCGGATACCCAGCTCGCGCGCGGCGAGGCCCAGGTGGGTCTCCAGGATCTGGCCGACGTTCATCCGGCTGGGCACGCCCAGCGGGTTCAGGACGATGTCGACCGGCGTGCCGTCGGGCAGGTACGGCATGTCCTCGATCGGACACACCTTCGAGATCACGCCCTTGTTGCCGTGACGGCCGGCCATCTTGTCGCCAACCTTCAGGTTCCGCTTGGTCGCGACGTAGACCTTGACCATCTCGAGCACGCCCGTGGGCAGCTCGTCGCCGCGCGACAGGCGGTTGACGACCTTGTTCTTCTCCGACTCCTTGTCGTCGATCTTGCCCTGGTACTCGGCGACGAGGTTCAGCGACGCGCGCTGCTTCTTGTCGTCACCGCAGTTCTCGGCAGCCGCGACGCAGAGCAGGCGCACGCGGCGCAGCTCGTCGAAGGTCGAGGTGTCGTCGATCTCCAGCGGGTTGCCGGTCAGGTCGTCGAGCACGGGCGCGCCGAGCTCCTTGGTGACCGCGTCCAGCATCTGGCCGGAGTACACGCGCAGCGCGCGCAGGAACTCCTTCTCGGCCTCGCGGATGACGGTGAGCGCCTTGGCGCGCTCGGCGTCCGTCAGGTTCACGCGGCGCGAGAACTTCTGCGCGTCGATCACGACGCCGCGCGTGCCGGGGGGCATCGTCAGCGACGCGTTCTTCACGTCGACGCCGGCCTTGCCGAAGATCGCGTGCAGCAGCTTCTCCTCGGGCGTCAGCTCGGACTTCGACTTCGGCGCGACCTTGCCGACCAGGATGTCGCCGGCGTTCACGAAGGTGCCGATGCGGACGATGCCCGAGTCGTCGAGGTTCGCCAGCGCGCGCTCACCGACGTTCGGGATGTCGCGCGTGAACTCCTCCTTGCCGAGCTTCGTCTCGCGGATCTCGACCTCGTACTCCTCGATGTGGATCGAGGTGAAGGTGTCGTCCCGCACCAGGCGCTCCGACACGAGGATCGCGTCCTCGAAGTTGAAGCCGTCCCAGGTCATGAACGCGACCAGCAGGTTCTTGCCGAGCGCGAGCTCGCCGCCCTGCGTCGACGCGCCGTCGGCCAGCAGCTGGCCGGCCTCGACCTTGTCGCCCTCGTGGACCACCGGGCGGTGGTTCTGCGTGGTGCGGTCGTTCAGGCCGCGGAACTTGGTGAGGTCGTAGGTCTCCTCGTCGATCAGGATCGTCGTGGAGTCGACGTACTCGACCGTGCCCGCCTTCTTGGCGTAGACCGGCAGCGACGAGTTCTTCGCGACGACCTTCTCCATGCCGGTGCCGACCAGCGGCGGCTCGGCCTCGAGCAGCGGCACGGCCTGGCGTTGCATGTTCGAGCCCATGAGCGCGCGGTTCGCGTCGTCGTGCTCGAGGAACGGGATCAGCGCGGCGGACACGCCGATGATCTGGTTCGACGCGACGTCGACGTAGTCCACCTCGTTCGGCGGGACCTCGACGTTGTCGCCGTCCTTGCGCGCGAGGACGCGCTCGGCCGTGATCTTGCCCTTGTCGTCGACCTGGACGTCGGCCGGCGTGATGACCAGGCCGCGCTCCTCGTCGGCGCGCAGGTAGTTGACCTTGTCGGTCAGCTTGCCGTTCTTGACCTCGCGGTACGGCGTGGTCAAGAAGCCGTAGTCGTCCAGGCGCGAGTACAGCGCCAGCGACGAGATCAGGCCGATGTTCGAGCCTTCCGGCGTTTCGATCGGGCACAGGCGGCCGTAGTGCGACAGGTGCACGTCGCGCACGTCGAAGCCGGCGCGCTTCCGGTTCAGACCGCCGGGGCCGAGCGCGGACAGGCGACGCTCGTGCGTCAGCTGCGACAGCGGGTTCGCCTGGTCGACGACCTGCGACAGCTCGGAGCGGCCGAAGAAGTACTCGACGGCGCTGGAGAACGTCTTCGAGTTCACCAGCGTGCGCGGCGAGACCGTCTCGGGGTTCTCCAGGTTCATCCGCTCCTGCGCGGTGCGGCGCAGCTTGAGCAGGCCCTTGCGGAACTCCTCGCCGGCCAGCTCCGCGATCGTGCGGACGCGGCGGTTGCCGAGGTTGTCGATGTCGTCGATCTCGCCCTCGCCGGCGCGCAGGCCGATCAGGTACTTGATCGAGTTGACGAAGTCCTCGGGCTGCAGGACCTGGACGTCCTCGGGGATGTCCTGGCCGAACTTGCGGTTCAGGCGGAAGCGGCCGACGCGGCCCAGGCGGTAGCGCTGCGCGTCGAAGAACTTCTCGTGGAAGAGCTCGCGAGCCTTCTCGAGCTGCACCGGGTTGCCGGGGCGCAGGCGGCTGTAGATCTTCAGCAGCGCGTCCTCGTGGCTCTTGGTCGGATCCTCGCGCAGCGAGTTGATCAGCAGCATGTCGATGTCGTCGACGTCACCGGCGACGATCTCGACCTCGGCCAGGTCGCCCGCGGCGATCTCCTGGGCGGCCGCCTCGGAGATGATCTCGCCCGACGCGACGAGCACCTCGCCGGTCTTCAGGACGACGATGTCCCCCACCGCGATCTTGTCGGTGATCTGCTTGGCGAAGGCGTTCTCGGTCTTCGACTTCGTCTTGCGGACGATCTTGGTCTCGTAGAAGTGGCGCAGCAGCTCCTGGTCCGTGCCCAGCTTCTCGTCCAGCGCGCGCAGCAACGTGATCGCCGAGAACTTGCCCGACTGGTCGATGCGGACCGCCAGCGCGTCCTTCTTCGTGACGTTCAGCTCCACCCACGAGCCGCGCTCGGGGATGATCCAGCAGCTGTGCAGCTTGCGCGTGTCCGCGGCGCTGGCCTGGTCGAACGAGAAGTCGACGCCCGGCGAGCGGTGCAGCTGCGAGACGATGACGCGCTCGGAGCCGTTGATGATGAACTCGCCGCCCCCCATCATGATGGGGATCTCGCCGAGGTAGACCTCCTCCTCGACCGGCTCCGGCTTGATCAGGCGCAGGCGCACCTTGAACGGGAAGCCGAAGGTCAGCCGCAGCTTGCGGCACTCGTCGATCGTGTAGCGCGGACGCCCGAGGTCGTACCCGACGTACTCGAGACACATGGTCTTGTCGTACGAGTAGATCGGGAAGATCTCCTTGAGGAGCTCTTCCAGACCCCGGCCCTCGCGGTTCGCCTGGGGCACGTCCTGCGCGAGGAAGTCGTGCCACGCCGCGGTCTGGATCTCGACCAGGTCCGGCAGCTCGATGATGGAGGGGTTACGGCCGAAGGTCCGAACGGGAGCAGTGGTTGCTTTCATGGGTTCCTTGCCACTGGGCCGGATCGCTCTGAGTACGGATCCCGGCCGCGGGAGATGGAAAGGGGTTCGCGACGACGTGGGCCGTCGTCGCGTCGGAGGTCGCGCTGCGGGTCGCGGAGGTTCCGCTGGAGGCGACGGCGGTGCGTCGGTCGCGCGGGGCGGTGCTCAGGAAGGCCGCCCGGAACGCACGACGCGGGATCTCACGCGGGCGCGCGGCCCGGGGAGCTCCCGTTGAGACGATCCAGCCCCCGGACAGGGTCGAGCCTGTCCGGGCGCGGGCGATTCGGTGGCGCGGATCCACGCGGAGACCGGCGGACGGGGCTCGCCCCGTCCGAGCAGCCGTACACGATCCCCCATGGGGGCGCGGAACGCAACCCCCACGGCGGACCGTCTGCGGTGGATTCGAACCAAGGAGGGCGAGCCTACTTGAGCTCGACCGAGGCGCCGGCGCCCTCGAGCTGGGTCTTGAGCGCTTCGGCTTCGTCCTTGGTGACGCCTTCCTTCACCGGCTTCGGAGCGCCGTCGACCATCTCCTTGGCCTCCTTGAGGCCGAGGCCGGTGATCGCGCGGACCTCCTTGATGACTTGGATCTTCTTGTCGCCGGCCGAGGCGAGGATGACGTCGAAGGAGTCCTTCTCCTCCGCGGCCTCACCACCGCCACCGCCGGGCGCGGCCGCGACGGCGACGGGAGCAGCGGCGCTGACGCCCCACTTCTCCTCGAGGGCCTTCACCAGCTGCGACGCCTGAAGCAGGGTCAGGCCGTCGAGTTGGTCGGCGATGGTCTGCAGCTCGGGGGTGAGCTCCACGGTCGTAGCTTCGTCGGACATGTCGGGTCTTCCAGGAGGGCTTGTCGACTCTCGGTCGATCAGTCGTGTCGCGGGGACGTCCAGGTTCGTGTGGCCCTCCCCGCGAGGGTGCCACGCGATCGTTTCCTTGGGGTCCCGGGCGCACCGCACCCGGGTGGTCGTGCCGCCCGTCCCCGGCGCGGGGACGGGCGCGGTCCGCTACTCCTCGCCGCCCTGGTCGACGCGCGCTTGCAGCACGCGGGCCAGGCCGCCGGGGAGGGCGTTGATGGTGCCGACGAGCTGGCGCGCCGGGCCCGAGAGGGCGCCGAGCAGCATGGCTCGCAGGGTGTCGCGGTCCGGAACGTCGGCGAGCTGGTTCGCGTCGCTGGCGCCGAGGAGGTTGCCCTCCATCACGCCGCCCTTGACGACGACCTTGCCGGCCTTCTTGACGTCCTTCTCGGTGAACACCTTCGCCGCGTGGATGGCGGCCTCGGTCTCGCCGTAGGCGAGGCCGGTGTTCCCCTGGAAGGTCGCGTCGTCGAACTCGAAGCCGCGGTCCGCGAAGATGCGGCGCGCGATCGAGTTCTTCACCATGCGGAACTTGACGTTCTGCTCGGCGAGCTTGTTGCGAAGCGACTCGGACTCTTCGACGGACAGGCCGCCGAAGCTGACGAGCAGCATGCCGTCGGAGTTCTCGAGTTCGTTCTCGAGCTCGCTGGCGATCAGCTGATTGACGAGGTTCGGCATGGCAACTACTCCCCGTAGGCGATCCAGGCGCGCGGACCCATCGAGGTCGAGAGCGCGACGCGCTTGACGAACTGTCCCTTGACCGCCGGCGGGCGGAGGCTGGACAGGTGTTTCAGGAACGTCTCGATGTTCTCGGTGAGCTTCTGCGTGTCGAAGGACCGCTTGCCGACCGCGGCGTGCACGTTGCCGCCCGCGTCGGTGCGGAACTCGACCTTGCCCGCCTTGAACTCCGCGACCGCCGAAGCGACGTCCGGCGTCACCGTGCCCGACTTCGGGCTCGGCATCTTGCCTTGCGGACCGAGGACGCGACCGAGCTTACCGACGTGCTTCATCATGTCGGGGCTCGTGATCACGACGTCGAAGTCCATCCAGCCGCCGGCGATCTTCTCGGCCAGGTCCTCGGAACCGACCTCGTCGGCGCCGGCTTCCTTCGCGGCCTCGGCCTTCTCGCCCTCGGCGAAGACGACCACCTTGATCGTCTTGCCCAGGCCGTTCGGCAGCGACACCGCGCCGCGGACCAGCTGGTCCGTCTTGCGGGGGTCGATGCCGAGCGCGACCGCGACTTCGACCGACTCGTCGAACTTCGGCGCGGGGAGGCTCTTCAGCAGGTCGATGGCCTCGCCGGCCTCGTACGTCCGTTCGCGGTCGACGCCTTCGAGGGCCGCACGCATGCGCTTGCTGTGCTTCACCATGTTCAGCCCTCCACCTCGATGCCCATCGAGCGCGCGGTGCCGGCGATGATGCGGCAGGCGTGATCGACGTCACGGGCGTTCAGGTCGTTCATCTTGATGTTCGCGATCTCCTCGACCTGGGCGCGGTTGACCTTGCCCACGATCTCGAAGCCGACCATGCCCGCGCCCTTGTCCAGCTTGGCCGCTTTCTTGAGCAGCACGGAAGCCGGCGGCGACTTCAGGATGAAGTCGAAGGAGCGGTCCTTGTACACCGTGATTTCGACGGGGATGATGAGCCCCATCTGGTCACGCGTGCGGTCGTTGAATTGCTTGACGAACTCGGCGATGTTCACGCCGTGAGCGCCCAGCGCGGGTCCGACCGGAGGGGCCGGGGTCGCTTGCCCCGCGGGGCACTGCAGCTTGATCTTGCCGGTGATCTCTTTGGCCATCTCAGACGGCCTCCACTTCCCAGTACTCGAGCTCCACGGGGGTGGGTCGACCGAAGATGGTCACGATGACCTTCACGGTGCCCTTGTCAGGATTCACTTCGTCCACTGCGCCGTCGAAGCCGTCGAACGCGCCGGACTTGATCTTCACGAGGTCGCCCTTCTGCATCCCGATGTTGACCTGAGGACGAGCCTCGGCGTCGGACATACGGGAGAGGATGGCGGACACCTCGGATTCGGTCAGCGCGGTCGCTTCGCCGCGGCTGCCGAGGAATTCGCGCATGCCGTTCACCTGACGCAAGGTCCCGCGCACCTTGTGGGTGCGGGTGTCCTCCTCGTCGTCGATGTCCGCCTGCACCATCAGGTAACCCGGGTACAGCTTGCGGTTCACGGTGCGCTTCTTGCCGTTCTTGAGGTCGGTGACGCGCTCGAACGGCACGAGGATCTGCGGGACCACGTCGACGAGGCCCGCGATCTTCAGTCGCGTCATCGCGTTGCGCGCGATGCTGTCTTCACGGCCGGACTGGCAGCGGACGAAGTACCACTTCAAGGCCACGCCCTCAGCCCTCCAGCCCCAGGATGTAGCGCCCGACGAGCGCGCTCAGCGCGCGGTCGCACAGGCCCATGTACACCATGAGGAACACCACGGTGAAGATGACCACGAGCGAGGAGTTCGTCGCCTCCTCCATCGTCGGCCAGGTGACCTTGCGCAGCTCCGACTCGGTCTCGATCAGGAGGTCGGCGCTCTTCGGCCGGTTCAGCCAGATCGAGAGGCCGACGAACCACGCGACGAACAGCGCGACCGAGATGAGGAACGCGATCGACAGCTTCACGCTGACGATCGGGATCACCATCCCGCCGAGCGGCTCGCCGAGGCTCTCGAAGCGCCCCGACAGCTCGACGTTGAGCGTGTAACAGGCGTACAGCCCGAGCATCACCGCCGACCAGAAGGCCGCGGTGCGCGCGATACGTCCCTGTTGGGGTTTGTAGGCCATGTGCGTTCGTCGCTCGTTGGTTGCCGTCGAGGACCGGCGCGTCGCGCCGGCGAGGAAGGGCGATGGGTCACGCGCATCGAGCGCCGCGCTCGGCGGGCTCTTGGCGCGCGGACGGTCGCCGCGCTAGAGCTTCTTCTCCCGGTGCACCGTGTGCTCCTGGCAGAAGCGGCAGTACTTCTTCTTCTCGAGCTTGTATGCCGCCTTCAGACGCTTGTGCGTCGTGTAGTTGCGGTTCTTGCACACCGTGCACTCGAGGAAGACGTAGCGTTCCTTGATCTTCATGGTCGGAGAGCCGTGACGTCACGCGTTCCGTGGAAGCGCGCGGCGCGGGTTGCGGCGGAGGGTGGACCGGGGAGGGAGCGTCGCCCCCTCCCCGACCGTGCGTTTCGTCCTACTCGATGATCTTGGTGACCACGCCGGCGCCGACGGTGCGGCCGCCTTCGCGGATGGCGAAGCGCAGTTGCTCGTCCATCGCGATCGGGGTGATCAGCTCGATCTGCAGCTTGACGTTGTCGCCGGGCATGCACATCTCGGCGCCCTCGAGCAGGTTCGCCGTGCCGGTCACGTCCGTGGTACGGAAGTAGAACTGCGGGCGGTAGCCGGAGAAGAACGGCGTGTGGCGGCCGCCCTCTTCCTTCGAGAGCACGTAGACCTCGGCCTCGAACTTGGTGTGCGGGGTGATGCTGCCGGGGGCGGCGAGCACCTGACCGCGGATGAGGTCCTTCTTGTCGACGCCGCGGAGCAGCAGGCCGACGTTGTCGCCCGCCTCGCCGTAGTCGAGCGTCTTCTGGAACATCTCGACGCCGGTGCAGGTCGTCTTGCCGATCTCGGTGCTCATGCCGACGATGTCGAGCGACGCGCCGGTCTCGATCTTGCCGCGCTCGATACGACCGGTGCCGACCGTACCGCGACCCTTGATCGAGAAGACGTCCTCGACGGGCATCAGGAACGGCTTGTCGACGTCACGCTCCGGCAGCGGGACGAAGCTGTCGACGGCGTCCATCAGCTCGTCGATGCACTTGACGGCGTCCGCGTCGACACCCTCGTCCTTGTCCATCGACTCCATGGCCTTGAGGGCCGAGCCGCGGATGATCGGGGTGTCGTCGCCGGGGAACTCGTACTTCGACAGGAGCTCGCGGATCTCCATCTCGACGAGGTCCAGGAGCTCTTCGTCGTCGACCTGGTCGACCTTGTTCATGAAGACGACGATCGCGGGCACGTTCACCTGACGGGCGAGCAGGATGTGCTCGCGCGTCTGCGGCATCGGGCCGTCCGAGGCCGAGCAGACCAGGATCGCGCCGTCCATCTGGGCGGCACCCGTGATCATGTTCTTGACGTAGTCGGCGTGGCCGGGGCAGTCGACGTGCGCGTAGTGACGGTTCTCCGTCTCGTACTCGACGTGCGCGGTAGAGATGGTGATGCCGCGCGCCTTCTCCTCGGGGGCCTTGTCGATCTCGTCGAAGTTCATGGCCTTCGCCAGGCCGCGGTTGGCGAGGTGACGGCAGATCGCGGACGTCAGAGTGGTCTTGCCGTGGTCGACGTGACCGATGGTGCCCACGTTGACGTGCGGCTTGTTCCGCTGGAAGACTTCCTTAGCCATTGCTTGTGATCAGTCAGTGTGGGCGATTGCCCGTTTCGAGATGGTCGACGCAACGCCGGATTGCGTCGCGCAAGGCCCCACGGCGGCGCGTCGTGCGCCCGTCCGAGGGGTGAAGCTGGAGGTCACGAGGACTCGCGGCGGGATGGAGCTGCTGATGGGACTTGAACCCATGACCTCTTCCTTACCAAGGAAGTGCTCTACCACTGAGCTACAGCAGCGTCGCCGGCCCCGCGGCGCGGAGCGCCGAGAGGATGCCGAGAAGAGGACCGCGCGCCGGGATCGCCGTGAGGCGCTCGACCGGAGGAGGGAGCGTCGCAAGCTGGTGGAGCGGGCGATGGGAATCGAACCCACGTGATCAGCTTGGAAGGCTGACGTTCTACCATTGAACTACGCCCGCACCGGAGTCCCCAGCGGGTGCCGTCCATCGGGCGCATCCAGAGATCAGCGCGTCGAACCGAGGAGGCGGGAGGCGGAGTCCTGTCCCCGCCGCATCGCGACGGGGTGATCGTGGGTGCGCGCGCTGCGCGACCTGCCGAGCAGCGCGCCGCTATATATGGGGCCCTGTAGACATGGGGCCCTGCATACATGGGGTCCTGCGATCAGGAGCCCTGGACAGAGGTCGTGCGCTCGAGGTGGTGGGGAGAGCAGGATTCGAACCTGCGAAGGCTGAGCCATCAGATTTACAGTCTGACCCCTTTGGCCGCTCGGGAATCTCCCCTCGTCCGGGAGCCGGCGTGCATCGCAGCGCGACGCGGCCGGACACTCCGGAGCGGTGTGGGCGCGACCTCGGGCCGCCGGGCCGCGCCTCGCCCCCACTCGAAGAGCGGGCCCGAACCGTCGGCCGGCGCCGCGCGCCGCGCCGGACTCCGTCACCCGCGCCTCTCGGTACGGACGCAGGAGGACACCGACGTCGCCTTGCGACGCGGACTCCCGCTCCCGATCACCACTGCGTGACGGTCCTTCTCGTGACCTGGATTGCCATGGAGCAGACCGCGCCGCGCGCGGCTCCCTCGCCCCACCCCCGGACCAGCAGGCACTGGAGCCAGCGGGGGGACTCGAACCCCCGACCGCCTGATTACAAATCAGGAGCTCTACCAACTGAGCTACGCTGGCGATTCCGCGTCCAGCTGCCCGTCGATAGGACCAGGGTCCCGGCGATCCGGACACCCCGGGCGGGGAAGGGAGCGAG
>JAUHYB010000101.1 GCA_030426745.1 bacterium | reverse complement strand
CGTAGCGCGCGCCGCCCTCGGAGCATGTCCCGGGAACCGCGCGGCTTCGGTCGGGTGCGGCCGGCCGAGGCCGCGCGTCACCGCGTCGGGTCTGCTCCGAGCCCCGTCGAAGGGCGCGTCGTCGCCCTCCCGCGCGCCGCGCGCTCCCCGCTCGGCCTCGGGCCGACGACGGGATCCAGGACGCGCGCTCAGCGCGACACGGTGCGGAACGCCTGCGGCGTGCCCTCGTGGCGCTTCAGGTCGACCATCACGTCGAGGCTGAACAGGTCGCCCACCGGCACCTCACCCTCGATGCGCACCGGCACGCCGGTGTTCGCCTCGGCCCAGATGTGGATCTCGCCGCGGATGCCGAAGATGCCGGAGAAGTCGCGGTCGCCGGGCTCGCCCTCGGGCAGCGTCGTCTCGAGCAGCATCTCGATGCACTCGAAGCGGCCGGCCTTGGTCTCGATCGCCTTCGTGCCGCCGGGGCGCAGCGTCACGGTCCACAGCTCGAGCTTGTCGAGCATCGGGAAGCTGGTCTCCTCGAGGCCCTCGACGAGCAGGCTGCGCGACAGGTAGATCGCGCCCAGCATGTCGAGCGTGTCCGCCGGCACGTCGCGCTGCTCGATCTCGGTCCAGACGCGGTGCTCGGCGCGCTTGCACTTCTTGCAGTGGTGGTCCTTGCCCCACGGCAAGCTGGACGACACGACGTGCTCGGGTCGGTCGCAACCCTGGCAGTGTCCGTCGTCCTGGAAGGTCGCGATGGTCTTGCCGTCGCGCTCGCCGATCTTCAGCTCGCGCCGCCGGTTCTCGGTGCCGGTCTGCGTGTCGCGGTGGAAGATGCGCGGGAAGGGCACCGGCTGGAAGGTCGACTTCAGCTCGTGGTCCAGCTCGTAGCCGAGGTGTCCGCCGCGCGCGTTGCTGCGCAGCCACCCGCTCTTCTGCTCGTCGCCGGCCTTCGCGCCGGGCATCGGCAGGCCGCTGCGGTACGGCTCGATGCCGCTGGACAGCGTGACCGTGCCGACGTTCACGTCGCCGATGCCGAGGTCGACGAGCACGCGGAACTCGAGCTCCTCGGCGCCGGGGATGCGCAGCGGCAAGCGGCCCTCGCCGCGGTCGATCAGCAGGCTGTCCTCCGGCAGCTGCGCGGCGCGCGCGGCCGACGCCTCGGCGACGCCGGCCTCGTCCGGCTTCGCCCCTTCACCGCCCTCCTGGGACGGCGCGACGAACAGGGCGGCGACGAGGGCGGCGGCGGAGGTGGAGAACGGCAGGAGGCGCATCATGGCTGGGATTCCGGGGCGGGAGCGTCGTCCCCTCGGAAGTACGATAGCGCGCCGCCGAAGTCCCGCTCCGCGCGCGTTCTTTCTGCGGCGTCCCGGCTCGGAACGGCGCGCCGCGGACGCGCTACGACGACCGGCGCGCGGCCAGGCGTTCCTCGGCCAGCGACGCCGCGACGCGCGCGGGCGGGCGGCCCTCTTGCACGGCGCGGTCGAGCACCTCGAGCGTCGTTCGCGCGATGCGCGCGCCGATCTCCTCCACCGGCTCGCGCCGCCCCTCGAGGTGGAACAGCGCGCCGCGGATCAGCGCGCCGGCGTTCACGACGAAGTCGGGCACGTACAGGATGCCCAGCTCGTGCAGGCGGTCGCCGTGCGCCGGCCGCGCGAGCAGGTTGTTCGCGGCGCCGGCCAGCACGCGGCACGACAGGCGCGCCAGCGACAGGTCGTGCACGATGCCGCCCAGCGCGCAGGGCGCGAAGACGTCGCAGGGCACGTCGAGCTCGTGCGAGGGGTCGACCAGCTCGATCGACAGCTCCTCGGCGACGCGCTCCGCGCGGTCGGCGTCGAGGTCCGACGCGATGACCGTCGCGCCCGCCTCGACCAGCGCGCGGGACAGGCGCTCGCCGACCTCGCCGAGCCCCTGGACGACGACGCGCCGCCGCGGCCAGTCCGGTTCGCCGTCGAGCAGGCGCAGCGCCGCGTCCATGCCCGCGAAGACGCCGGCGGCGGTCGACTCGGGCAGCGCGCCCGGCCCGGCCTCGTCGGGGCGCGTCACGAAGCCGGTCTCCGGCGCCATCCAGCCCAGCTCGCGCGCGCCGGTGCCGACGTCGGGGCCGGTGTAGAAGCGGCCGGCCAGGCGCTCGACCTCGCGGCCGAGGTAGCGGTAGCCCGCCTCCCAGTCGACCTTCGGCAGGTCGAGCACGACCAGCTTGCCGCCGCCCGCGGGCAGGTCCGCGAGCGCCGTCTTCTGGGTCATCGCCAGCGCCAGCCGCAGGCAGTCGCGCAGCGCCTCGCGCTCGTCGCGGTACTGCCAGCGCCGGATCCCGCCGAAGGCCGGCCCGACGGAGGTGTCGTGCAGGCCGAGGAAGGCCCGCAGGCCGGACTCGCGGTCGTGCAGGGCGATGACCTGCTCGAAGCCCTCCCGGGCCATCGCGTCGAGGACGTGGATCTCCATGGTGGTGGTGTCGCCAGCGTCCCCCTCGCCGTGCGGCATCCCCGCATTGTACTCTGCCGAGCCGGAGCCCGGCAGCACGCGAGGGCCGCAAGCTGCCGCCTCCTCTCGCGGCGCGCCTCCCCGGCGCGCGCGACGCCCGCCGCCTTTCGGGGAAGACGCGGCGCCCCGGCGCGTCCCTCGCCCGATTCCACCACCGAAACGGCCCCCCATGCGCAAGACGTCCTGCCTCCTCCTCCTCTTCGCCGCGGCGTGCAGCTCCACCGGCACCGAAGAGTCCGCCGAACCGGAGCCTTACGTCCCGATCGAGACCGTCGCGCCGCCGGAGGAGAGCATCGGGCTGTTCCTGTCGAACCTCTCCGCCTCGCTGAACGCCTGGACGTCGATGACGATGGCGGCGACCTCGCGCGAGTCGCGCCGCAAGCAGGACCTGATCGAGCTCAGCCTGATGCAGCAGGTGAACAAGCGGCGGCACGAGTTGATCGCCGAGCTGCAGAGCGGTCCGCGCCAGAACCGCATCGTCGCGGCGGGCGCGCTGGGCTTCTCGCGCCAGCCGGACACGCTCTCGCCGCTGATGGCCGCGCTCGACGACGACGAGCCGAAGGTCGTCACGAACGCGCTGATGTCGCTCGGCGTGCTGCAGTCGCCGGAGACGCCGCTGGCGCCCCTGTGCGACCTCCTGCGGTTCGCGCCCGAATCCGCGCACCGCTGGAGCGCGGCGAACGCGCTCCTGAACGTGCTGCAGGCCGGCGCCCGGGACGGCGCAGACGACGTGGTCGGCGCGGCGCGCGCGGGGCTGACCGACGCCGAGCCGATGGTGCGCACGCAGTGCGCGCTGATCCTGGCGCAGGAGAACGACGCGGACTCGCTCGACCAGATCGCGGGGCTGCTCTACGACGAGTACCCGCTGGTCGCCGGCGCCGCCGCGCGGGCGATCGGGCACATCGGCGCGGTCGACCCGCACGCGAAGGGCCGCGCCGCGCACCTCCTGTTCGACGCGCTGGAGGCGACGGGCAAGCAGCGCCAGCTCGTGATCCTCGACGACCTCGTCGCGCTGACGCAGCGCAACTACGAGCTCGACCTCGAGGAGTGGCGCGAGTACGTCGACCGCCTGCCCAAGGAGTGACGCGCCCGGGGGCGTTCCGCCCGCGGTGGTATCATCGGGGGCGATGCGCGCGCTCCTCCGCTCCCCCGCCCTGCCCGCGGCGTTGATGACGGCGTCGCTGTTCGCGGCGCCGCTCTTCGTCGCGCGCGCGGACGACCCGCTCGCCGGCGCCGCCGAGCGCGCCCCCGTCGCGGGCATGCGCTTCGTCGCCTCGCGCTCGACGCTGACCTTCGCGGGCCACGAGAGCCGGCCGCACCGGCTGGAGGCGACCTACCTGTTCCCCGACCGCGCGCGCTGGAGCCTGCGCGCGATCGGCGAGGACCAGGAGCGCGCGGCGCGGCGCATGCGCTTCCGCGTCGGCGACCGCGTGTTCGCGCTGGAGCCGGGCAAGGACCGCTCGGTGGAGCTCGCCGAGAAGGACGCGCACCAGGCGCTCCTGCAGCTCGAGCTGCGGCGCGCGGCGCTGTTGTGGCCCGACGGCTTCGCGTGGACCGGCGAGGGCGACCGCCGCCGCGTCGAACTCGAGGGCGTCGGCGCGCTCGTCGCGACCTTCGACCCGCGGAGCGCCGGCGAGGACGCGCGCCGACCGATCGCCTTCGCGAGCACCTACGCCGACGGCAGCCCGTGCGAGCGCTACGCGAAGGTGCGCTGGAGCGCCGAGGCCCGCTGGCCGCTCGGCTGGGAGCTGTGGCTGGGCGAGCGCCGCGTGTGGACCGAGGAGCTCGAGACGCCCGCGCACCGCGGCGACCTGCTCGACGTCTTCTTCGTGCCGCCCGACCGGCGCACGGCCGCCCCCGCGGAGACCGGCGCGACGCGCGTCGACCACCTGGACCTGCCGCGGCGCGCGGTGCGGCGGCGGGCGCTCGACGCGCCCTCGACCGACGTCGCCGCGGCGTGGGCGGACGCCGCCGCGCTCGCGGGCGAGTGGCGCCGCGCCCTCGCCGCCGCGGACCGCCCGGCCGAGGTCGGCGAGGCGCTCGAGCTGGACGAGGCCGGCCGCGTCGTCGCGCTGCTCGCCCGTATCGACGAGCCCGAGGCCTTGCCCGAGGAACTCGCCGGGACGCCCCTGTCGGACGGGCCGGCGCTGGTCCAGGACCTCCCCCCGGGGGTCGCCGTCGACGCGCTGCGCCTGCGCGCGCTGCGCGCCCGCCTGCCGCTCGGCGCCCGCCCCGGCGCCCCCGAGCTGCGGCGCGAGGGCGGCGGCGCGCGCCTCGTCCTGCCCCTGCTGCCGTCCGCCGACTGACCCCGTTCGACCCCCACCGGAGACCTACCGAGAGGACACCCCCGCAGGCCCGAGGGCCCCCCGCGACGCCGTCCGCCGCCCCGCGGCGCGCCCGGGGGTGGCACCGCGCTTGCAGGCCCGGGGGCACCCCGCCCGCCCGACGCCCCGACCCCGGGGCCAGGAGACCCACGCGATGCCGCTTCGACGCCTCACCCTCGCCATCAGCCTGCTCCTCGCCTTCTGCCTGTGCGCGGAGGCCGTGACCGCCGCCCAGCGCTCCCGCGGGGGCAGCCGGGGGGGCACGCCGAGCCGCTCGAGCGGAGGGTCGCGGCCCAGCTCGCGCCCGGCCTCGCGGCCCGCCTCGCGCCCGGTCTCGCGTCCGACGCCGACGCCCTCGCGGCCCACCAGCCGCCCGACCCCCAGCGCGCGCCCGACGACCACCCCCTCGCGGCCGACCAGCCGCCCGACCACGACGCCGCGCCCGACCGTGCGGCCCACGACCACGCCCGACCGCTCGCGCTCGACGGGCAGCACGCGCGGCCTCGACACCGGCCGCTCCACCGGCTCGACGCGCACGACGCGCGACGTCGGCCCCACCCGCGACCTCGGCGGCTCGTCGCGCACCACGACCACCCCGACGCCCTCGCGCGACCTCGCGCCGCCCACCGGCCGCTCCGACGGGCTGTCCGGCGGCGTCCGCGACGCGCTCGACTCGGCCCGCCCGAGCACGACGCGCACGACGGTCGACGACCGCGGCAACGTCACGACGCGCACGCGCACGACCTACGGCCGCGACGAGGCGGCGGGCGCGGGCCGCGACGCCTGGGTCGACCTGCGGCCCGCCAGCTCGCCCGCGCCGCAGCGCGTGCGTTTCCCGCGCAGCTACGCGGAGGGCCAGCGCGAGCGCGGCGCGTCCGACGCGCGCGCCGACCGCGGGGCGGCGCTGGAGCGCGAGCGCCTCTACTCGGCGCGACTCGCCGGGCGCGACGCCGCGCGCGCGGACGTCTCCGCCGACCGCGGCGACGCGCGGACGCGGACCCGCGACACGCTCACGCGCGACGTGAGCACGCGCGGCGCGACGCGGAACACGGCGACGCGCGACACGACGACGCGCTCCGCGGCCGCCGACGACCTGGCCGAGCGCCGCAGCGCGCGCCGCGCGCGCGCCGCGCAGCCGTCGCCCGACTCGCCGCGCCTCTCCGACCGCCGCGCCGAGCGCGCGCGTCAGATCCGCGCCGACCGCCAGGCGCTGCGCGCCAGTGACGCGCGCATCGACGCGCAACAGCGCGCGCGGGCGAAGGAGAACGCCGACCTCGGCCTGGCGCGCCACCGCGAGCGCGCGAAGAACGACAAGGCCTACTCCGACCGCGTGCGCGCCGACGCCGCGACGGCCCGCGCGGCCAACCAGCTGGCGCTGGACGTCGGCATCGGCCTCGGCGTCTCGCTGGGCGGCGGCTGGGTCGCCGACTTCGGCATCTACTACGGCAGCGACGGCTACGACAACTGCTACGACTACTGGTGCCCGACGCCCTACGGCTACAACACCTGCTGGGGTCGCTGGTCGTGGAACCTGTGCTGGTGGTGGTACCCGTCGTACTGCTGGCCCGGCTACTCGTACTACTACCCGCGCTCGTACTGCGACTGGTGGTACCCGTACTACGGCGGCTACTACGGCTCCACGGTGATCGTGCAGGAAGCGCCGGTCGAGTACGTCTACGTCGAGGAAGCGCCGGCCGCCGATGCCGCGCCCGCCGCCGGCCCGGTCGGCGCGCCCTCGGACGGCACGCCCAGCGACAGCTCGCGCCGCGCCGCCGCTCGCTACCTGCAGCTCGGCGACGACGCCTTCCAGCTCGGCGAGTACGGCCGCGCCGCGCACTACTACGCGAAGGCGATCGAGATGGCGCCGGACGACGGCGTGCTGTACCTGGTGCTGTCCGACGCGCTGTTCGCGACGGGCGACTACCACTACGCCGCCTACGCGCTGCGCCGCGCGCTCGAGCTGGAGCCCGAGCTGGCGCGCATGCAGTTCGACAAGCGCGACCTGTACTCCGACCCGCAGGACTTCGACGACCAGCTCGCGCAGCTCGAGCTCTACCTCGACGACCACTTCCTGGACGAGGACGCGCGCCTCGTGCTCGTCGCGAACTACCTGTTCGGCGGCGCGCCGACGCGGGCGCTCGACATGCTGGAGGATCCCTTCAGCGTCGAGGTGCTCGAGAGCCCGGCCGGCGAGCTGCTGCGCAGCGCGGCGCGCGTGGCGGTGGAGCAGCGCTAGGCGTCAAGCCGGCGCGACCTCGCGCGGCCCCAGGTCGCCGTGGTACAGCGCCACCTCGGGCGCCCGGCCGAAGGCGGCGCGGAAGCCCTCCTCGAGCGCGGCGCGGAGTTCCCCCTCCGCGCCGCGCTCCAGCAGGATGACGGTGCAGCCGCCGAAGCCGGCGCCGGTCAGGCGCGAGCCCAGCACGCCGGGGACGCTCGTCGCGTCCGCGACCAGGCGGTCGAGCTCCGCGCAGGAGACCTCGAAGTTGTCGCGCAGGGAGGCGTGCGCCTCGGTCATCGCGCGGCCGAAGCCCGCGGGGTCGCCGGCGAGCAGCGCGTCGCGCGCGGCGAAGGTGCGCTCGACCTCGCGCAGCACGTGCTCGGCGCGCTTCGCCACCGCGGGCGGCAGCTCCACGCGCGCGTCCTCCAGCACGGCGGGCGGCACGTCGCGCAAACAGGTCGCGCCCGGCGCGCGCGCGCGCAGCCGCTCGTAGGCCTCGCCGCACTCGGCGACGCGCCGGTTGAACTCGCCGGCCGCCAGCTCGCGGCGCACGCCGGTGTCGGCGACCGCGAGCGCCAACCGCGAGAAGTCGAGCGGGATGTGCTCCCAGCTCTCGTCGCGGCAGTCGAGCCACAGCAGCGTCTCCGGCCGCGCGAGCCCGACCGCGAAGGGATCCATGATCCCGCAGTGCACGCCGACGAACTCGCGCTCGGCCTCGAGCGCCGTCCGCACCGTGCGCATCGGATCCTCCGCGAGGTCCCACAACGCGTCGAGCGCCGTCGCGGTCGCGACGCAGATCGACGCCGACGACGACAGCCCCGCACCCACCGCGAGGTTGCCGCCGAACAGGACGTCCACGCCGCACGGCTCGCCGGCGGCGCGCGTCCCCGCCCGCTCCGCCGCCGCGTCGCGGTGCGCGAGCGCGCTGCGCAGCACGCCGAGCGGGTAGTCCGCCCAGCTGCCGGTCGGCTCTCCGGGCAGGTCGTCCAGGTCGAAGGTCTGGCGCCCGGCCTCGCGGCGCGACGCCAGCACGACGCGCCGGTCCGCCCGCGGCCGCGCCGCCACGAAGGTCCCGCGGTCGATCGCCGTCGGCATGACCGGCCCGCCGTTGTAGTCGAGGTGCGCGCCCATCAGGTTCACGCGGCCGGGCGCGAAGAACAGGCGCGGCGGGGCGTCTCCCGGGAAGGCCGACGCGAAGGCGCTCGCGTGTCCGCTGAGCGCCTCGGCGTGCCGTTCCTCGTCCAGTCGGGCGCTCGGGCGGCTCATCGGCTCAAGGATACGGGGCGGCGGTCCGAAGACCACCCGCGGAGCGCCCTCGTCCGCGGTGGACGCCCCTCCGGCCGCCGACTACCCTCTCGCCATGCGCCAGCCCCGACTCCTCCCCGTCGCCCTCGCCGCCGTCCTGTGCACGGCCTCCTGCGCGACGGTGAAGTTCACGCGCGAGACCGAGAGCTCGGGGCGCTTCGTCGCGACGGGCAAGGCCGTCACGCTGCTGTCGGTGGACTTCCCCACCGGCGCGCTCGTGCAAGCGCGCGAGAACGTGTCCGACGCGAACCTGCCGAACATGAAGGTGACCTCGGCGCGCGTGATCCCCGACTTCGGGGGCTTCAACTGGGTGCTCGACATCCTCAGCTTCCGCTACGCGAAGATCGAGGGCACCTGGGGCTTCACCGAGAAGCCGACCGGGCAGTGAGGTCGGGCCGGCGCGGCCCGTGAGCCGCGGGTGAGGCGCGCGCGAGAAGTCCGCGACGGACCGACACCGGGCGCGCGCGGGCGGGTAGCGTCTCGCGCCCCCCATGAGCACGACCACCGACGCCCCCATCGACCCCGCCGCCCTCGAAGCCCTCCTCGACGCCGCCTACGGCCGACCCGACCAGGAGTCGCGCCTGGTGCGCGCGCTGCGCGACGGGCACCCCGCCTACCGCGAGGACCTGGTCGCGCGCCTCCACGACGAGGCGACCGGCGACCTGATCGGCGCCGCCCTGGTGCTGCCGCGCCGCATGATCGTGCGCGGCGCCGCCGTGCCGCTCGGCGTGCTGGCGCCCTGGGGCGTCGCCCCGACGCACCGCGGGCGCGGGCTGGGTCGCCGGCTGCTGGACGACGCGTTCGAGCGGGCGCGCGCCGCGGGCCTGGTCGCCGTCGCGACGATCGGCGACCCGCGCGTGCTGCGGCCCGCGGGCTTCGGATCCGCCTTCGACCTGCACGCGGTGCACGCGACGACCGAGCGCCTGCCCGCGCCGGGCGCGCCGGAGGACTGGCGCGGCCTGGTCGGCGACGACCTGCCGCAGTTGCCCGGCTTGCACCTGTCGTCGCGCGCGGGCGTGACCGGCGCGGAGGTGCGCGAGCCGTGCGTGCCGGACTGGGAGGCGCACGCGCACGACAGCTACGCGCTGGTGCACGCGCCCGAGGGCCGCGTGCGCGCGTACGTGCGCTTCCGCGTGCGCGAGGAGCTGGAGGTGTCCGAGTGCCTCGCCGCCGACGCCGCGGGCGTCGACGCCTGCCTCGGCCTGTTCGCGCGGCTGGCCGCGGAGCACCAGCGCCTGTCGCTGCTCGTGCACGCCGCGCCGACGCAACCGGTGGCGCTCGCGCTGACCGCGCTCGGTTGCGTGCGCGACACGAGCCGCTTCGACGGCGCCGCGCAGCTGCGCGTGCTCGACTGGGAAGCGCTGTTCCGCGCGATCGAGGCCTGGTGGCGCCCCGCGCTCGGCGGCGCGGCGCTCGGCCTGCGCGTCGACGACCGCCTGTTGCGCCTGGACGACGACGGCCCGCGCTTCGCGGACGCGGGCGACGAGCCCGACCACGTGATCGCGCCGCACGCGCACGCGGTCGCCGGGCTGGTGACGGGGCAACGCTCGGCGCGCGAGCTGGCGTTCACCGGCGCGCTGCCGCCCGAGGACGACCAGGACCGCGCCGCGCGCCTCGACCGCGTCTTCCACGGCGCGACGGCGCACTGGTCGTACGCGCCCGCCTACGAGCTGGCCGACGAGTGACGCGCGCTCGGACGGCACGGAGGCCCGACCTCCCGTAACCCGCGCGGCTCACCAGGCCCCCGCCCGGGCGCGGCGAGCCGAGCCCCGGCGCCGCGGACCGAAGCGGCCGGACGCCGGCCCGCTCGCCGCATCCGGCTCGCAGGATCGCCTACCTGCTCACCGTGCTTGCTTCTTGGAGCTGCTCCGTTGCTGCCGGTGCCGGGGTGGAGCGTGCCGTTCACCCGTCCCGCTTCTCCTGAGCGTGGTTCGTCCTTCTTTGCGTCTTCGCGTGAGGCCGCGACGGAGGACTCGCGCTGTCTTCCACGTATCCCGGCCGTGCAGGACGCTGTTGCAGGGATGGACCTCGCGGACGGCTGCAGCCGTCCGCGCGGTCCATCCCTGCAACGGCGCAGTGAACCGCCGGGACACGGCCGAGCGCCCGCACGGCCCCAGTCGCGGTTTCACGCAAAGGCCGCAAAGGTGCGAAGAGCGCGAAGAAGAACGAAC
>JAUHYB010000574.1 GCA_030426745.1 bacterium | reverse complement strand
CGCAAGAGGTCGACCTGCTCGCGCGGCGGCTTCGCGCCCAGCTCCGCGGCGCGCGGATCCAGGTCGAGCCCGCCGACGTCCGGTCCGTCCAGCGTGCCCGGCCGCACGCGGCCCTCGAAGGTCGACGCGCGGTTCGCCGTGCGCTCGACCAGCGCGGCCGGCAGCACGCCGTTCTGCACCAGCTCGCGCGCCGACTCGGTCAGGCTGCGCGTGCACACGTCGTGGCCGCCCAGGACCAGGTCCTCGAGCGGAACGAGCGGCAGGGCGGACACCGGCGCTTGTTCGGTGCACAGGCCGACGGGTTCGAGCAGGCCTTCGCACAGGCCGGCGAGTCCGTAGACCAAGCAGGTCGAGATCGCGCCGCGCGCGCCGACCAGCCAGATCCCGACGCGCTCGGAAGCGGTCGGGGGAGCGTCTTGGGGGGTCGTCATGGGGTCGTCAGCGACGGGCGTCGTCGGGGGGGACGGCGTCCCAGTCGTCGAGGATGCGCGCCAGGTCCGGCGGGAGGTCGCCGGGGCCGATCCAGGCCGTCTCGGCGCCCCGGGGGAAGCGCGCGGAGCCGTCCGGGCCCGTTTCGCGGGGGACCATTGTGCCGTCCCCCTCGCCGGGTGCCAGGGGGCCGTCGCCGGAGCCGGACGCGAATCCGCCGTCGCCGGGCGTCGCGCCGCCCCGCGCGTCGCCGTCGCCGCCGCCGCTCGTCGGGCGCGGACCGGGGCCCGCGGCGGGTCGCTCGTCCGCCGCCGCGGCCTCGGCCGCCGTCAGCCGCCCGGCCATCTCGCCGACGCGCGCGCCGACGTCGCTCGCCGCGGGCAGGCGGACCTCCAGCGCGCGCAGCTCCTCGGCCAGCGCCGTCGCGCGGTCCGCGCCGCGCGCGCCGTCCGCCAGCGCGCGGGCCTCGCGCGCCAGCTCCCGCAGGCGGCGCTCGTCGGCCGGGTCGAGCGCGCCCGCGCCCTCGCCCGTCGCCAGGCGGTCGAGGTCGCGCGCCAGCCGGTCGTGCGCCTGGCGCCGCGCCGCGTCGCGCGGGTCCTCCCCCGCTGTCACGCCGGCCAGGACCGCGCCGACCACGAAGGGCGCGATCAGCATCGGCCACGACTCGGGCAGGCCGGCGCGCGCCGCG
Organism: bacterium; assembly: GCA_030426745.1. Lineage (GTDB taxonomy): Bacteria > Planctomycetota > UBA1135 > UBA1135 > JACKHV01. The sequence continues at coordinate 1,014 of JAUHYB010000574.1, read as the reverse complement.
ACGCGACCGGGGACCGCGCGGGCCGCGCGCTCGACGAGCAGCTCGGCCAGCGCGCCGCCGCGCTCGTCGCCGTCGACCTCCCAGGCCGTCAGGAACTCGCCGTCCGCGCCCAGCGCGCGGTCGAGGCGCGCCGCGACCTCGCGCGGCGAGCGCCGGTGCTCGATCATCCACGTGGTCGCGACCAGGCCGCCGGCCAGCACCGCCGCCGCCGCGCTGCCCCAGCGGTCGATGCGCGCGCCGTCCGCGTGCACGCACACGAGCGCCGCCAGCGCCGTCGACAGCCCCAGCAGGAACGCCTCGCCCGCGCGCGCCAGGAACAGCGCGCGGCGGGCCACCCGCGCGCGCGCGCGGACGGCGCCGGCGTGCGCGGCCGCCGTCATTCGCCCGCCACGTCGCGCAGCGCCGCGGGCAGCTCGGTCAGCGGTTCGCGGCTGGCGATCAGCTGCACCGGCGTCCCGCGCTCCGGCACGAGCCACGCGTTCGCGATCCAGATCGTGTCGTACACGCCGTCCTCGACCGCGGTGGACATGATCGCCTTGTCGGCCTGGAAGTAGTGCACGTTCACGAGGTTGCCCTCGAGGTCGGCGACGAAGACCTCGGTCGGGTCCTCGGGGTCGGGCTGCACCATGTGCGAGCCGACGTAGCGCAGGGGGTGGCGGCGCATCGAGCGCCCGGTCTTCAGGTTGCCGACCAGGTCCTCGAGGCGGTGCAGGCGCGTCTCGCCGTCCTCGGTCCACAGCGCGTAGAAGTAGAACGGCGTGCCCTCGGGCAGCTGCACGTCGTAGGGCGACGCGCCGGCGGCGAGCTCCTCGTCGGAGGGCATCGGGTCCTTCTGCGTGAAGCGCGCGCCGCGCGACGGCTCCGCGCCGAGCGCGACCAGCGCCGTGTTCCAGATGCTGGGCGTGACCTTGGTCGAGAACAGGCTCTCGTGCGACGCGCCGTACTCGGCGACGACGAGGTACTCGAGCAGGTCCTCGCGGATGCACACCTCGACCGGGATCGAGCAGAAGCCGG
>JAUHYB010000100.1 GCA_030426745.1 bacterium | reverse complement strand
TGTTGTAGCTGAGCGCCTTGCCGTTCAGCACCTCCGCCGACGCCACGCTGGGCTCGTCGAAGCCGCCGGTGCGGTAGAACGCGGCCGTCTGGTGCGGGTTCTCGCCGTAGCGCAGCTCCAGCTGCTTCGTCCCCGCGATCGCGAAGCTGCCGGGGAACGCGTCCTGCGTGTTCCCGTCCTCCAGCTCGCGCTCGAACATCCAGCGCGCGATCGCCGCGTCGTAGCGCGCGGTCAACGCGAACGCCTTGGTCGCCAGTTCGCGCCGCAGCTCGTCGGACAGCGCGCCCTCGCGCGTCTGCATCTCGTCCAGCACGCGGCCGTAGTCCTCGGGGTCGGTCACGATCCCGACGAAGCGGTGGTTCTTCGCGGCGGATCGCACCATCGACGGTCCGCCGATGTCGATCTGCTCGATCGCCTCCGCGCGCGTCACGCCGGCCTTCGCGACCGTCGACTCGAACGGGTACAGGTTCACGACGACGAGGTCGATCGGCCCGATGCCGTGCGCCTCCATCGCGCCGGTGTGCCCGGCGTCGTCGCGCAGGGCCAGGATGCCGCCGTGCACCTTCGGGTGCAGCGTCTTCACGCGGCCGTCCATCATCTCGGGGAAGCCGGTGTGGTCCGAGACTTCGCGCACCGGCACGCCGGCCTTCTCGAGCGCGGCGAAGGTGCCGCCGGTGGAGAGGATCTCGACGCCGTGCTGCGCGAGCTGGCGGGCGAAGTTCTCGATGCCGGACTTGTCGGAGACGCTGATCAGCGCCCGCTGGATCTTGGATGTCATGGGGTTCTCCAGCCCACCCGGGCTCGAAGAGGGGTCGTGGGACCCGCGGTTCCGCGGTGGAGAACCGGCGTGCGGGCCCCGGTCGGGGGCGGCCGGAGACTTCGGTCCCGGCCGGGGAAACGCGCAGTCTAGCGACTCGATCCGGGGCGCTCGCGGGGGCCCCCCCGGAAACCGGGCGGTTCGCCTACAGCCGCGCTCCGAGCCGGGTCGATCCGACTCGCGAGGGTGCACGGTGCGTCGGCGGGGGGCCGGCGCCGCGACCCTCGTCCGCACGAGAGGTCCCCGTGAAGTCGCGCACGATTCTGCTCCTGATCGCCCTGGGCTTGCTGTTCGGCATGGCCGCCGTCGCCGGTCGCGAGATCCGTCGCGACCAGCGCCCCAACCTGGTGCTGATCGTGGTGGACACGATGCGCGCGGACGCCCTGTCGCACGCGTCGGGTTCGGCCGACACGCCGCACTTCGACGCGCTGGCGCGGGACGGCATCCTCTTCCGCCAGGCCTTCACCCACGCGCCGCTGACCCTGCCCGGCCACGCGGCGATGTTCTCGGGGCGCCTGCCGCACGAGAACGGCGTGCAATCGAACGGCCGGATCGTCGGGTCCGCCGTCCCGCTGTTGGCCGAGCATCTACGCGACGAAGGCTACGCCACCGCCGCCGCCGTCAGCCTCGCGACGCTGTGGCCGAACGAGGACCTGCGCGGGCTGGACCGCGGGTTCGACCACTACGACCGCGGCGAGCACATGGTCGCCCGCGCGCACGACGTGGAGCCGCGCGTGCGCGCCGCGCTGGCCGCCGTGCGCGACGCCGGCGAGCCCTTCTTCCTGTTCGCGCACTTCTCCGACCCGCACGAACCCTACTGCGCCTACGAGGGCGAGCAGCGCCACGCCGACTTCCAGTTCGACGACCAGGCGATCGGCCGCGTCTCGACCTCGCACGGCGGCCGCTGGGCGACGCGCGTCTCCGTGCCGCCCGGGACGCACCACCTGCGCATCCACTCCGACCACGCGTTCAAGCTGCGCGAGTTCCGGCTGGAGGACGCGCGCGGCGACCTCCAGTACGACCTGGTCGGCGGCGAGCTCTTGACGCCCGACACCGCGATCACCGTGCGCGTCGAGAACCCGCGCGTCGTTCCGGTGACGGCGACGCTGCGCGCGTGGCTGAACGATTGCCCCGACCTGTCGCAGATCCGCGACCGCTACAAGGCCGAGGTCGAGGCCGCCGACCGCGCCGTCGGCGAGCTGATCGCCGAGCTGAAGGAGCAGGGCCTCTACGACGAGAGCCTGATCGTCCTCACCTCCGACCACGGCGAGGGTCTGGGCGAGCACGGCATCGTCGGCCACGCCGTCCAGCTCTACGACGAGGTCCTGCACGTGCCGCTCGTCGTCAAGCTGCCGAACAACGCGCGCCCCGCGCACCTCGTCCGCGCCGCGGGCGCGCTGGTCCGCCACAAGGACCTGGCGCCGACCCTGCTGACCGCGCTCGACGTCCCGCCGCTGCCCGACGCGACCGGCCGTCCGATCCACAACACGACGCCCCGCATCCTCCTGGCCGAAGCGCACCCCCCCGAAGCGCCCCAGCCGCTCTACGCGATGCGCGACGCGACCTACAAGCTGATCTACTTCGCCGACGACGACCGCTTCGAGCTCTACGCGCTGGCGACCGACCCGCTGGAGCTGGAGAACGTCTTCCCGCTGCAAGGCCACTTCCGCACCCAGTGGCAGGTCGATCTGAAGCACCTCGCGAAGCTGCAGCGCGAGCGCGAAGCGGAAGAGGCGGAGCAGGGCGCGGACGTGGTCGACGCGGAGGTCGCGGAGCGCGTCCGGGCGCTCGGGTACTGAGTGTTGGGGTACCGCGCGTTGGGGAACCGAGCGCCGGGAAACCGGGCGCCGGCGTCCTGAGCGCGGCCTTCGTCGCCGCGCCCGACGAGCAGGAGCGCAGCGCGCGCGACGGTGACCGGAAGGCCGCCGTCGCGCGCGCCGCCGTTCCGGGAGACCGAACGCGGCGCCGCGCGCCGCTACTCCTCGTCCTCCCGCCACGACTTCCAGCGCTGGTACACCTTCGCGCGGGAGATGCCCAGCTGCTTCGCGGCGGCGCCCTTGTCGCCGCCGTTCGCTTCGATCGCGGCCTCGATGGCGCGGCGCTCGATCTCCTCGAGGGTGCCGGTCAGCGGAACGCCCGCGGGGGGCGCGGCGGTCGGCGCGGGGTCGCGGACGAGCGTCGGGTCGTCCAGGTCGCCGCTGGAGAGCGCGCACAGGCGCGCGACCTCGTTGGCGAGCTCGCGCACGTTGCCGGGCCACGCGCGGCGGGCGAGGGCGGCCAGCACGTCCTGGGTGACACGGCGCTCGACGCCGGACCGCGTCGCCTCGATGCGCAGGAAGTGGTCGACGAGCGCGGGGATGTCCTCGACGCGCGCGGCGAGCGGCGGCAACAGGATGCGCATCGCGTCCAGGCGGTACATCAGGTCGGCGCGGAAGCGACCGGCGGCGGACTCGGCCTCCAGGTCGCGGTTCGTCGCGGCGACCAGGCGCACGTCGACGCGGCGCTCCTTCTCGCCGCCGACGCGCCGCACGACGCCGGTCTCCAGCACGCGCAGCAGCTTGGCTTGCAGGCCCAGCGGCAGCTCGCCCAGCTCGTCGAGGAACAGCGTCCCTCCGTGCGCGCGCTCGAACAGGCCCGGCCGCGACTTGTCGGCGCCGGTGAACGCGCCCTTCTCGGCGCCGAACAACTCGGACTCGATCAGCGACTCGGGCAAGGCCGCGCAGTTCTCCGCGACGAACGGCCCCTTCGCGCGCGGGCCCATCGAGTGCACGGCGCGGGCCGCCAGCTCCTTGCCCGTCCCGCTCTCGCCGGTGATCAACGTCGGCAGTTCGGCGCGCGCGGCCAGCTGCAGTACGCGGTGCACCTCGCGCATCGGCGCGGAGTCGCCGACCAGCCCCGACGCGGGCACCACCGCTTCCGCGTCCTGCAACGCGCGGCGCGCGGCGGCCAGGTCGCTCTCCTGCGTCGCCACGCGCTCGCGCAGCATGCCGTTCAAGCGCTGGATCTCCTCCATGCGCTGCACCTGACGGATCGCGAGCGCCGCCTGGTCCGCGAGCAGACCCAGGAGCCGCTCGGCGCGCTCGTCGAACACTTCCTCGGCGACGCGGTGGTCCAGGTACAGCACGCCGCGCAGTCCTTCGTCGGCGGTGAACGGCGTGCACAGGATCGAGCGCAGGTTCAGCTCGACCACCGACCGCGCGCCTTCGAAGTTCGGGTCGTCCAGCGCGTTCGAGCTGCGCACGGGGCGCCCTTCGTCGAGCGCGCGGCGCAGGATGGAGCTCGACACCTCGACCTCCGGTTCGTCGATCGCGCCGTGCCGCGAGGACAGCGCGGTGTCGAACGACCAGTCGCCGTCCTCCTCCAGCACGAGGAAGCCGCGTTCGGCGCCGGACATGCGCACGGCGCTGCGCACGATCTCGCGGCACAACTCGTCCAGCTTCTGCTGTTCGACGAGGCGGTGGTTGATCTCCAAGAGGGCGAGTGCGTCCATGTCGAGCAGTTCCTCGGGCAAGCCGTACAGGAGGACCTCCGCCTCCTCGGGGTGTTCGTCGGGTCCGTCCAGCAAGCGGCGCGCGAAGGCGTCGCGTTCCGCGTCGGTCAGTCCGGCCGCCGCGCGCGCGAACGCGTCGCTCGCGAAGTCCGCGGCCGCGCGCGCGGTCTCCTTCGAGCGCGAGCGCAGCGCCACCGCGCCGGCGAGCCGCGCCGCGCGGTCGTCGCGACCCAGGCGCTCCAGCTCGCGCGCGAACGCCAGCGCCGCGTCGCCGTCCATCGTCGCGGGCGGCGTCGCGAGCCAGCGCAACACCGCTGCGTCCTGCGCGAGCCGCGGCACGCGCCAGGTCGTGTTCGTCACGTCGTTCGCGTCCCCGCGCTCGCCGATCACGGCGTGTTCTCGCGCGCGCAGCTCGATCCAGCGCGCCTCTTCCTCCATCGCCGCGTTGCCGATCTTCGCCGCCAACGCGCCCGCGCGCCGCGCCCACTCGACGGCCGTCTCCGTGCGCTTCCACCACCGCGCGGTGCGGGCGGCGGCGAGGAACACGCGCGGGTCCGGCGCGGGGTCGGCGTCCTTCGGCGGTTCGCCCGCGCCCACGCGCGTCGCGAGTTCCGCGCGCGTCGTCTCCATCCACGCGGTGTCGACCGTGCGTCCCGCGCGACGCAGCGCGTCGGCGCCCGCCGTGAGCTCGTCGATCGCCGCGCGCGCGTGGCCGCGGTCGGCCAGGAGCAGGCCGAGTGACCCGCGACCCGCCGTCGCGCCCGCGCCGTCGCCGCGGCTCTCCTCGGCCTCGATCGCGCGGCGCAACGACGCCTCGGCGCGGCGCAAGTCACCCAGCTCGCGCAGCGCGCCGCCCAGGAGCTGTTCGACGCGCGTGCAGCCGGCGACCGATCCCAACCGCGCGTAGCGGTCGAGCGACTCCTCGAAGTCGCGCACCGCGATCGCCAAGCGCCCCGCGCGCCGCTCGACCACGCCGCGGTTGGACAGCGCGACGGCGAGCGCTTCCGAGGCGTCGTCCGCCTGCGCGCGCTCGATCTGCGCGTCCAGGCGGCGCCGCGCTTCGTCGACGTCGCCGCGCCGCAAGCACGTCATCGCCGCGAGCGCCTCGAGGTCCCACGCCGTGCGTTCCGACAAGCGCTGTGTCGATGCCTCGGCCAGGTGCGTAGCGACCGCGTCCAACTCGCCGCGCTCGAACGCGAGTCGTACCGAGCAGTAGACCGACTCGCCACCGTCATCAGGATCGATGAGGAGCGCTTCCTGAAACGCGTCGCGTGCCGACTCGTGGTCCGTGCGGCGCGCGGCCAGTCGACCTCGCGCGCGCAACACGAGGGCGCGTGTCGGGGCGTCCGAACAGGACTCGAGCTGTCGCAGGATTCGCTCCGTGTCCTCGGCGCGACCCACGTCGAACCAGGCGAGCGCCTCGTCCGCGCACAGGTCCGCGGGCAGGTCCGCGCCGAGCGCGTCGCGCAGGTCGGCGAGCCATGCGAGCGCGCGTTGCGGCCTCCCTTCGCGACACACGCGCAGGAACTCCTCGTGCGCCTCCTCGATCGCGGCGGCGCCGCGCGTGACGCGTGCGATCAACTCGGACAGGCGACGCTCACTCAGCTCCTCGAGCGCGCCCCGGTCGATCGTGTGCGCCGGGCCTTCGCCTTCGTAGCGCCAACCGCGCGGCCCCGCGACGAGCGTCCCCCGGCGCTGCAAGCGCACGAGTTCGCGGTCGATCGCGTCCGCGCCGCTGCCTTGCGTGACGAGCCGCGCCGCCAACGCCTCGCAGCGCGCGCGCGGCGCGTCCAGCCGCGACTCCAGGAAGCGCGTCAACGCGCGCGCGTCGTGGCCCGGCAGTTCGCGGCACTCCCCTTCGCAGGGCCGGGCGTCGTCGGGCGCGACCCAGCGCACCACGCCGTCGGCGCAACGCAGCTCGTCGCCGTCCACCACCAGGTCGACCAGCGCCGGCTCCGTCGTGACGAGTTGCGCGCGCAGCGCGTGCGCCAGCTGGACGGGATCCTCGCCCACGGGCAAGCGCCACGCGCGCTCGCGACCCGCGGTCAGGCTGCGTCGCACGCCCTCGACCCAGTCCTCGCGCAAGCACAACGGCTCGAAGCGCAACGCGCGCGCGCGGGCGGCGACGCGCTCGCCGGTGCGCGCCGCCAGATCGCGCGCGACGGCGTCCGCGCTCTCGGGGCGTCGTTCGGGTTCGCGCTCGAGCAACGCGCCGACCAGCCCGCGCGACCACTCGGGCAGCTCGGCCGCGGGGATGCCCGACGCCGTCAGGTAGTCCTCGCCGGGGAAGCGCGCGTACAGCTCGCGGGGGTTCGGGAAGCGGCCGGCGAGCAAGCCGTGCAGGAGCGAGCCGAAGGCGAAGAGGTCGGCTCGCTCGTCGGCCGGCGCGCCGGCGAGGCACTCGGGCGCCAGACCGAGCAACGACCCGCCGCCCGCGCCGGCCGCTCGCTCACCGCCGCCGAGGCCGAAGTCGGTCAACATCGGCTCGCCGTCCGGCCGCACGATCACGTTCTGCGCCTTGAGGTCGCCGTGCACGGCGCCGCTCGCGTGCAGCGACGCGAGGATGCCGGCCAGGCGCGCGCAGACCCGCGCGCGCTCGTCGGTATCGCGGCCCTTCGCCCAGCGGTCGAGCGGTTCCCCGGGCACCCACTCGCGCCACACGCCGAGGCGCCCGTCGGGCAGCCGGCCGAAGGCCACCAGCCCCGCCACGCCGACGTGGCCCGCGGACAAGGCGTCGATCTCTCCGCGCCAGCGGTCGGCGGCGGACTCGGGGACGCAGCGCAGCACCGCCTGGCGGTCGGCGCGCGCGACGCGCCACACGTCCTCCCCGGCCCCGGATCCGCTGTCGTCACCCGCGGAGAGGCGCTCGAGGGCGGTCCAGCCGCCGGGCAGCTCGGGTCGAGGGAAGTCGCTCATCGGTCCGGATTCTAGACGACCCATCCAGAAGCTGGACGAGAGGGTCCCGCCCGGGGGGCCGTCGGATCGTCGGATCCGCCCCATGGACGCGGGATCGGCGTTAGTCTGCGAGTGGAAGGTCTCGGGCACGGCGGTTGTGGTGCAGCCGCCGTGCCAAAGGACTCCGCCATGAACCGAACCCTCCTGACCCTGTCGATCCTGCTCTGCGGCGCGGCCCGCGCCGCGGCCCAGGACGTCTCCCTGCTGCGCCCCGGCGTCGGCGGCACCTTCGAACTGGTCGCCTGCGACCTGCTCGACGGGCGGCCGATCGCCGGCAACCCGGTCGAGGTCGGCCTCGTGCCGATCGACAGCGACCTGAACGGGCTGAGCTCGCTCGAGGAGCTCGATCCGCGCGCCGGCGCGACGGAAGCGCTGCCGTTCGGCGGCTCGATCCTGCGCCTGCCGAACGACGCGGGCAGCTTGCTGCTGATGCGTCGCGACGGCGGCGTGACCCGCTATGGATGGTGGCACGTCACGCCGGACGGCGCGGCGCACCGCCTGGTGGAGCGGCCCGGCGTCGGCCCGACGGGGACGGACAACCCCTTCCTCACGCGCGCCGCCGCGTCTCCGGACGGCGGGCGGGCGATGTTCGGCACCGTGCCGGACGCCGGCGGCGACCTGGTCGTCGCGGCGCTCGACGGCTCGGGCGCGCTGGAGCTGCGCACCCTGTCGCAAGGGCCGCTGGACCTGCGCGCGGAGTCGCTGCTGCTGGGTCGTGAGTTCGGCGTCGCGACGCACGCGGGTGGCGCGCTCGTCATCCCCGGTGCGGCGTTCGCCCCGGCGCTCGACGTCGCGTTCCCCGGCGGCACGCCGGCGCACGTCGGCCGCGCGACGGTGCTGAGCCCGCGCGGGATGCGCGCCGCGCTGGTGGCCGGCGCCGATCCGACGGCCGCGCACGCCTGGGTCGTCGACGAGCTCGGCGCGGCGACCTGCGCGAACGACGGCGCGATGCAGCTCGACGGCGCGGGACACTTCCCCGAGGCGATCAACGGTCCCTGGCTCGCCGTTTCCGACGACGGACAGCGCTGCGCCTGGCGCGCGACGATCGCGGGCAAGAGCGAGTGTCACGCCGCGCGGCTCGACACGCCGTCGCCCGTCGTCGACCACTTGACGCGCGACGCGAACTACATCGACACCCTCGACCAGGTCGGCCAGCTCGGCTTCATGTCGACGGTCTCGATGGTCATGGGGGTCGGCGAGACGCTGCCCGGCGGCGGCTTCGACCGCGTCGACCTGTTCGAGGTGCGCTTCGAGACGGACGGGACGATCACGCAACGCAACCTGACGGCGAGCTCTGGGCAATCGCTGCCCCCGTTCACCTTGCCGCCGACGATCGAGTCGATGCAGATCATGCGCAGCGGCGTGCCGGACAAGGTCATCATCTACGACGACCACGGCAGCAACGGCAAGCTCCTGTACGTCCAGTCGGGCATCAGCGGTTCCTCGATCCTGCTGGACGACGTGCGCGAGCTGGACTGGGCGCGCCGCGTCGGCGACGAGATCTGGTTCTCGGCCGAACGCGACTTCGGCTCCGCACGGCCGCGGCACGTGTTCCGCGTGGCCGGCGACCTGTCGAACACGCCGACGGTCCTCGTGTCCGGCGGCGAGGACCTGTTGTTCGAAGGCCCGTTGGTCGGCGACGACTGGCTCGCGTACCGGCGCGAGCTGGAGAACGGACCCGTCACGCTGGAGCGCGTGTTCTCGAGCGGCACGCTGGAAGTGCTCGTGCCCGCGTCCGCGCCGGTGGTGCAGGGCCCGGTGCGCCTGCCGGACGATCACCTCGGCGCGATCGTCTCCACGACGAACGGCCCGCGCGGCATCGTGCTGCGCCCGGACGCCGTGCGCGGCTTCCTGTTGCGCACGCCGGTGCCGACCGGGACGACGTTGCTCGGTCGCTGAGCGGGCACCGAGCGACGACCACGGACGGGCGCATCCACGCGGTGGATGCGCCCGTCCGCCATTTGGACCGCGCGCGTCCAGGGATCGGAGCGAGCGGCGCGGGACCCCCGCTCACGGCCACGAGAAGCCGGATCGGCGCGCTTGGCACGCGCCTTGGATGACCCGGACGTCGCGACGGCGCACGCCGACGCGGTCCCCCCCCAGCCCGAGTCTTCTCTCTGATCCCACGGATTCCACGACATGAACACCTTCAAGATCCTGTTCCCCACCCTGGCCGGCGCGCTGTTCGCGTCGTCCGCTCTCGCGCAGTCCCCCTTCGACCCGGCCGTGTCGATCGCCGCCGCGACGCGCCCGGACGGCCTCGCCGCCCTCGACTGGAACGGTGACGGGCAGATGGACTTCGCCGCGACCGTCGACAACCCCGACCGCGTGCTGCTGTACACGGACAACGGCGCGGGCGTGTGGACCGTCGGCGCGTCGATCGCGCTCGGCGTCAGCGTCAGCGCCGGATCGATGACCGCCGCCGACGTCGACGGTGACGGCGACGCCGACCTCGCGGTCGCGCTGCAGGACCTGAACGGCGTGCGCGTGCTGCGCAACGACGGCGGCGGCGTGTTCACCGCGACCGGGACTTTCGCGACGGGCGCCGAGCCCGAGCACCTGATCAGCGCCGACTTCAACGGCGACGGCATGGCCGACCTGGCGACGGCGAACCGCGACGGCAACAGCGCTTCGGTGCTGCTCGCGACCGGCGCCGGCAACTTCGGCGCGGCGACGACCCTGGCCGCGACGCTCGAGCCGCGCGCGGTCGCCGCGGGCGACTGGAACGGCGACGGCGCCGTGGACCTGGCCGTGACCTGTCACGACTCGCGCGAGGTGCGCCTGTTCACCGGCAACGGCCTGGGCGGCTTCACCGCCGGCGCGGTCCTGTCGGTCGGCGGCAACGTGCGCCCCGAAGGCATCGCCAGCGGCGACGCCGACGGCGACGGTGACGCTGACCTCATGGTCGCGACCAGCGGCAACGGCCTGAACACCGTCTCGACCTTCCTGAACACTGCGGGCGTCTTCGGCGCGCCGATCGGCAGCGCGACCGGCGGCATCGAGCCCTCGCAGCTCGCCGCCGACGACTTCGACAACGACGGCCTGCTGGACGTCGTCGTCACGAACCAGGACTCGAACGCGATGGCGTTCCTCGGCGGCCTCGGCACCGGCGGCTTCGCGGCGCCGGTCTCGCACGCGACCGGCGTGCGCCCGGGCACCGTGATCGCAGCCGACCTGGACGGCGACGGCGACGCGGACGCGCTGACCGCGAACCGCGACGGCAACGACCTGTCGCTGTTCACGAACCAGTCGGGCCCCGGCGACATCGTGAAGTACTGCGAAGGCGGCCTGAACT
>JAUHYB010000573.1 GCA_030426745.1 bacterium | reverse complement strand
GCGGCCTCCGGCCGCCGCTGTCCGCCAACCCGACGATTCTGCACCCGGCACGGTACCTTCGGCCACGCGGTCCACTCGGTGCCTCTCCGCGCGCGCGTGGCTCCGGGTGAACGTACGGAGCCGTGAACGTTCGGGGCCGTGAACGTACGGGGCCGAGCTCGCCCCGGCTCGACGCGGGCGCCCTCCGCCGGTGAAAAAACGAGCCCGGCTCCGTACGTTCACTCGCTAGAGTCTGCCCCGAGAGCACCTCCACATGGCCGACCTCGACGCCGTCCTCTTCGACATCGACGACACCCTCTTCCCCACGACCGCCTTCGCCCGGCGGGCGCGGCGGAACGCCGTGCGGGCGATGTGCGCGGCGGGGCTCGACGCGCCGGAGGACGTGGTCTCGAAGGAACTCGACGAGGTCATCGCCGAGTTCTCGTCGAACTACGACCACCACTTCGACAAGCTCCTGACGCGGCTCGGGCCGCGCGCGACCGAGGGGCGCAACAGCGCGCTGATCGTCGCCGCCGGCGTCGCGGCCTACCACGACACGAAGTTCCGCACGATCGCGCCCTTCGACGACGTGCTGCCGCTGCTCGACGACCTCGCGAAGGCCGGCCTGCTCGTCGGCGTGATCACCCACGGCCTGGCGGTGAAGCAGGCCGAGAAGCTGTGGCGCCTCGGCGTCGCGCAGGTGATCGACCAGCGCGCGGTGTTCATCTCCGACCAGGTCGGCATCAACAAGCCGAACCCGAAGCTCTACCAGCACGCGCTGCGCACGCTGGGCCTCGCGCCGGAGCGCACGATGTACGTCGGCGACAACCCCGAGCACGACATCGCGCCGCCGCTCGGCCTCGGCATGAAGGCCGTCTGGGCGAGCCGCGCCGCCCGCCGCGACCCGGCGGACCACGAGATCGAGCCGACGCACTCCGTCGCCGACTTCACGGCGCTCGGGACGCTGCTGCGCGACCGGTACGGCGTCACGCCGGCGCGCTGAACGCGCGGACCCCGCGGTGCGTCGTCCCGCCGTTCGCGCGGCGCGCTCTCCCGCCCTCCGCTACAGCAGGTGGCAGGCCGCGCGGTGGCCGCTCCCCACCTCGACCAGGTCGGGGTAACGGTCCTTGCAGCGCGCTTCGGCCACCGGACAGCGGTCGTGGAAGTGGCAACCGGCCGGCGGGTCGATCGGCGACGGCACGTCACCCTTCAGCGGGATGTGCTGCTTCTTGCGCGTCGGGTCCGGGCTCGGCACGGCGGACAGCAGCGCCTGGGTGTACGGGTGCTGCGGGTTCTCGAACACCTCGCGCGTCGTGCCGATCTCGACGATGCGGCCCAGGTACATCACCGCGATGCGGTCCGAGATGTACTTCACGACGCTCATGTCGTGCGCGATGAACAGGTAGGAGAGGTCGAACTCCTCCTGCAGGTCCTTCAGCAGGTTGATCACCTGCGCCTGGATCGACACGTCGAGCGCCGACACGGCCTCGTCGCAGACGATGAACTTCGGCCCCAGCGCGAGCGCGCGCGCGATGCCGACGCGCTGGCGCTGGCCGCCGGAGAACTCGTGCGGGAAGCGGTTGCGCGCGTCGGCCCACAGGCCGACTTTCACCAGCAGCTCGGACACGCGGTCGTCGATCTCCGACGCGTCGCACACGCCGTGCACGCGCAGCGCCTCGCCGATGATGTTGCCGACGGTGATCCGCGGGTTCAGCGACGAGTACGGGTCCTGGAAGATGATCTGCAGGTCGCGGCGCCAGCGGCGCATCTCGCGCGTCGACAGGTCGAACAGGTCGACCTCGCGGTCCGGCGTGGGGCGATAGATCGCGCTGCCCGCCGTCGGATCGAGCAGGCGCAACAGCGTGCGCCCGGTCGTCGTCTTGCCGCAGCCGGACTCGCCGACCAGGCTCAACGTCTCCTTGCGGCCGACCGTGAACGACACGTCGTCCACCGCCTTCACGTCGCCGACGTGGCTCTGGAAGACGCCCTTCTTGATCGGGAACCACTTCTTCAGGCCGCGGACATCGATCAGCGGCTGCTTCGCGGAACTCGCGGCGGGAGCGCGCTCGGGCGCGGGGCTCGTCGTCGTCATGTCGGGACTCCCGGCGCTACATGCGCGCCGCTTCCTCCAGGTGGTGGCAGGCGACCGTGTGGCCGGGCGCGCCGTC
>JAUHYB010000572.1 GCA_030426745.1 bacterium | reverse complement strand
TTCCGCGAGGAGAACGGCCGCCTCGACAACTGGCACCCGACCCCGGCGGGACACGAGTTGATCGCGCGCTGCCTGGCCGACGCGGTGATCGCGGCGACGGAGGGCGACGAGTGAGCGCGACGGACGCGGGGCGAGGAACGCTGAGCGGAACGGACGAGCGCGACGACGCCGGCGGCGCGACGCCGCGCGGGGCGCTGCTGCGGCGCCTCTTGTTGCTGTTGTTGCCGCTGGCGCTCGTCGGCCCGTCGCTCCTGCCGGGCCAGCGCTTCCTGCCGCTCGCGCCGGTCTGCTTCGAGCCGCTGTCGCTCGAGCACCCCGCCGCCGCGGAGGCCGCGTGGGAGGGCGCGAACCGCTGGACCATCGACCGCCTCTTCCCGACGCTCTCCGACGAGTTCGCCGTGCGCGACGCGTGGAGCTCCGGGGAGCTGCCGCTGTGGGATCCGTCGGCCGGGCTGGGCGCGCCGCTGGCCGGCGGCAGCATGACCGGCACCTGGTACCCGCCGCGCCTCCTGTGGGCGTGGTTGCCGCCGGACCTCGCCGCCGGGTGGCACGCGTTGCTCGCCGTGTTCCTCGCGGGGCTCGGCATGCAGTGCTTCCTGGACCGGCGCGGCGCGTCGCCCGCGGCCGCGACGCTGGGCGCGCTCGCGCTGCAGGCCTCCGCCTTCGTCGCCGTGCAGCTGCACCTGTCGATGAAGTTCGACGCCGCGCTGTGGTTGCCGTGGGCGCTGTGGGCCGCGGACGGCGTGGTGATGCGCCGGCGCGGCTCGGGGCCCGCGCTGGCGGCGGCGCTCGGCCTGTCGGCGCTGGCGGGCTTCGTGCCGATCACGGTCTTCGTCGCGACGACGACCGTCGCGTGGCTCGCGGCGCGCTGCGTGTTCGACCGGCGCGCGGACTCGGCGCCGCGCGGCCGCGTCGCGCTCGTCGGCGTCGCGGCGTGCGCGCTGGCCGTCGGCGTCTCGGCCGTCCAACTCGTGCCGATGCGCGAGGCCTCCGCCAACTCGCTGCGCGGGTCGGCCGACGCCGAGGTGATCGCGGCGGGTCGCGTGCCCGCCGCCGCCGCGCTGACGCTCGTCGCGCCGAAGCTGTTCGGCTCGCCGACCGAGGACCGCTACGCGCCGGCGCTGGGCGCCGTGTGGTGGTTCACGGGAGAGGACGACGCCGACCTCGCGCAGCGCGCCGTCCCGCTCGAGTGGAACCTGGGCGCGGGCGTGTTGATCGCGCTCTTGGCCGCGGCGGGGCTGGCGGGCGCGGGGCGCGCCGCGCTGTTCCCCGGCGTCGCCGCGCTCTACTGGCTGTGCTTCGTCCACGGCCTGCCGCCCGCCTCGTGGACGTACGGCTCGCCGGGCTTCGACCTCGGCTCGCCGACGCGCGCCGGCGCGGTCCTGTGGGTGCTGTGGCCGTGGCTCGCGGCGCTCGGATTCGACGCCTTGCGCGAGGGCCGCGTGACCGCGCGGCGCGCCGCCCTCGTCGCCGCGGCGATCTGCGTCGCGCTGGGCGGCGCGTGGTGGCTGCGCGTCGACGCGGCGCGCTTCCAGGACGACCTGTACGCCGAGTTGCCCGCGCGCCTGGACGTCGAGGAGGACGTCGTGCGCGCCGTCATGCCGCCGGAAGCGCTGGCGGGCGACGCGGCGCGCGTGCGCGGACAGGGCGTCCAGTTGCTGGTGCTGGCGCTCGCCGGCGGCGCGCTGGTCGTCGTCGCCTCCCGCCGGCGCGCCGTCGTGGGATTCGGCGCGCTGCTGGCCGTCGAGGCGCTGCTCCTGGCCCCCCACCACCTCGCGCCGCGCGACCTGGGCGGGCTCGCGTTCCTGCCCGAGTCGCGGCACATGGACGCCGTACGGCGCACCGCGGACGGCGGGCGCTTGCTGCGCCACGACGCCAGCGAGTCGGGCTTCGGCGAGGTCTTCCACCTGGCGCGCCCGAACCTGCCGCAGCTGTACGGCGTCGCGGACCTCTCCAGCTACCGCGTGTTCACCCCCGGGTGGCAGGTCGACCTGCTGGCGCTCGTCGACCCGCGCAGCCCCTACCTGACCGGGGCCAGCCGCATCTCCGATCCCGAGCTGCTCGACCACCGCTTGCTGGATCGCATGGGCGTCGACGTCGTGCTGTCGCAACACGCGCTGGACCAGGAGTGCCTGCGCGAGACCGACG
>JAUHYB010000571.1 GCA_030426745.1 bacterium | reverse complement strand
GCCGCCGCCGTTGCGGCCGCCGCCCTCGCCGTCGCCGCGCGGGCCGCCGCGGCGGTCGCCGTTCAGCTCCTCGATCTGCTCGGCGACCTCGGCGCCGAAGGCGTCCGTCAGCGCGTTCGTGCGCCAGGTGTTGATCTCCTCGGCCTGCTCTCGCATCAGCGTGCGCGTCTCCGGGCCCCAGCCCATCTCGTTCAGCTCGTCGCGCATCGCGTTCATGCGCGCGTTGCGCTCGAGGAAGATCTCGCCCATGCGCTTCTCGGAGCCGGCGGGCAGGCCGAGCTCGTTGGCGATCTGCGTCGCGCGCTCGAGCGTCCAGTCGTTCATGCGCTGCTCGCGCTCGACGCGTTGTTCCTGGCGGCGCGCCTCGCGCTCCTGCTCGATCAGCGCGAAGACGTACTCCTTGTCCGCGTCGCTGATGTCGGAGAGCTCTTTCGGCGCCTCGCCCTCGCTCGCGGCGACCTCGTCGGTCTCCGGCGTGACGGACTCGCGGGCCTGCGCCATCCGCAGACCGTCGATCTCCGCGCGCAGGTTCGCGAGCTCCATGTGCAGCGCGTCGATCTCGGCGCGCGCGGTCTGGTCCGCGGCCTCGCCCGCGGGACGCGCGTCGGGGACCAGCGCCGCGTCGGTGCGCGCGGGCGACTCGCTCGCGTCCTGCATCACGAAGGCGCCGAGGGCACCGCCGGCGACGCCGGCGAACAGGCAAGAGAGGATCAGGAGAGCTTTCATGGTCGTGTCCGTTCATGGCCGCCGGTCGCGGCGGCGGTGCGGCAGGTCTGGGGGGGAGGGGCTGCGTCGAGGCGGTTCCGGCCGCCGGGGGCTGGATCCCGCCCGCGCCAGGCGGTGCGATGGGGAAACCCCCCTCCTCCGTCAATCTACCACGCGACGGCGGGCGCTCCGTACGAGCGAGGATCCCCATCCGGATGACGGAGGGAGGGGGTCGAGGCACCAACCACGGCCCCTGGAGATGGTTTCGGACGATCCCGCGCGCTCCCTGGAGGACGCCCTGGCCCGCATGCGCTTCCGCGTCGAGCCGGTGCGGTGCGCCCTCGTGGGCTTCGCGGCGCCCCCCGGGCCCGCCGCGCTGGCCGCGCTGGGGGACGGGCCGGGCCAGGTCGTGCGAGAGGGCGGCGAGACGACGCTGCTCGTCCCGCGGGGGGCACTCCCCGGCCTCCTGGAGGCCCACCCGGACGCCCGCGTCGAGGACGACCTCGCGTGGATCCGCTTCGAAGCGCCGATGGGGTGGGAGGTCGTCGGCTTCCTGGCGCGCGTGACCGGCGCGCTGGCCGCCGCCGGGGTGCCGCTGGGCGCCGTCTGCGGCTACTCCCGCGACCACCTGTTCGTGAACGACGCGCACCTCCCCGCCGCCCTGGGAGCGCTGCGCGAACTCTTCCCCGAGGGCGAGCTCTAGAGCGAGCGCACGAGACCGATGGACTTCACCTTCAGCGACGAACACCAGATGCTGCGCGAGGCCGTGCGCGAGTTCACCGACGGCGCCGTGCGACCGATCGCCGACCGGATCGAGCGCGAGCACCGCGTGCCCGACGAGCTGCTCGACCAGATGGGCGAGCTGGGCCTGTTCGGCGTCGCGATCCCCGAGCAGTACGGCGGCGCGGGGATGGGCGAGACGGGCCTGTGCGTCGCGATGGAGGAGATCACGCGCGGCGACTTCTCGGTCGCCGTGACCTACGGCGCGCACGCGTCGATCGGCGCGATGAGCGTGCTGGTCGGCGGCACGGACGAGCAGAAGCAGCGCTTCCTGCCGCCCTTCGCGACGGGCGAGTTGAAGTGCGCCTACGCCTTGTCGGAGGCGGACGCCGGTTCGGACCCGGCCGCGATGACGACGACGGCGGTGAAGGACGGGAACGACTGGGTCATCAACGGCGAGAAGATCTGGATCACCGCCGGCAACATCGCGGACATGGCGACGGTCTACGCGATCACCGACAAGTCGAAGGGCGCTTCGGGCGGCGTGACGGCCTTCCTCGTGCCCGCGGACTCGAAGGGATACGCGATCGGCAAGGCCGAGGAGAAGATGGGGCAGAAGGGCTCGAGCACCGTGACGCTGGCCTTCGACGACGTGCGCATCTCCGACGACTACCGGCTGGGCGAGGTCGGCCAGGGCTTCAAGATCGCGATGGGGACGCTGGA
>JAUHYB010000570.1 GCA_030426745.1 bacterium | reverse complement strand
TGACGGCCTGCCTCGAGCGCGATCCGGCCGCCACGGACGAGGAGCTGCGCGCGGCCTGCGCCGGCAACCTGTGTCGCTGCGGCACCTACACGCAGATCTTCGAGGCCGCCGTGGCGACGGCGCGCAAGGGAGGCGACGCGCGATGAGCTCCGTCACGAACACCGCCGCGCAGGACGAGCAGCGCCCCGGCAAGCGCAAGATCAAGACGACCAAGGTCGTGAACGGCGTCGAGGTCGAGGAGGAGATCTGGGTCGACGACCTGGCCGGCTCCGAGTTCAAGGCGCGCGGGGACTGCCGCGTCATCGGCACGCACATCCCGCGCGTCGACGGCCCCGACAAGCTCACCGGCCGCGCCGAGTACACCAGCGACGTGCGCCTGCCGGACATGGTCTACGCGAAGGTGCTGCTGTGCCCCTTCGGTCGCGCCAAGGTCGAGATCGACGTCACGCAGGCCAAGGCCTCGAAGGGCTGCGTGCACGCGCGCCAGCTGTTGACGCAGACGAACTACCTGGGCGAACCGGTCGCGGTCGTCGCGGCCGAGACGCCCGAGCTGGCCGAGGACGCGCTGCGCGCGCTGGTCGTGCGCTTCGAGCCGCTGCCCTGGGCGCTGGACCGCGGCCAGGCGCTGGCCGACGGCGCCCCGGCGGTGCGGCGCGGCGGGAACCTCGGCGGCGAGCGCGACTCCGGGGACGCCGGCGCGGTCGCGAGCGCGCTGGAAGGCTGCGCCGCCGTGATCGAGGCCGAGTACAGCGTCCCCGTGCAGCACCACGTCTGCCTGGAGACGCACGGCACCGTCGCGGACTACCGCGGCGGCGAGGAGGCGGTCGTCTACTGCTCGACGCAGGGCACGCACACGATCACCGGCGACGCGGCCGACACCCTCGGCCTGAAGCGGCACGAGGTGCGCGGCATCGTCCAGCACATGGGCGGCGGCTTCGGCAGCAAGTTCGGCCTGGAGCGCGCCGGCACGCTCGCCTGCGAGATCGCGCGCATGGTCGAGCGGCCCTGCCACCTGATGTGGGACCGCGAGGCCGAGTTCCTGACCAGCGGCAACCGCACCGGCGCGTGGCAACGCGTGAAGCTGGGCGCGGACGCGGACGGCAAGCTCGTCGCGCTCGACGCCGAGGTCGAGCGCTACGGCGGCGTCGGCCGCGGTTCGCACGCGGGGCTGCCGTACCTCTACGCGGTGCCCGAGACGCACGTGCGCAGCGCGTCCGTCTACACGCACCTCGACACGAACGTCGCGATGCGCGCGCCCGGCCACCCGCAGGCGTCCTTCGCCATGGAGAGCGCCGTCGACGAGCTCGCGGTCGCGCTCGGCATGGACCCGTGGGAGTTCCGCAAGCGCAACGCGCCGTCCGAAGCCCACCTGCGTCAGCTCGAGCGCGTCGCCGCCGAGATCGGGTGGCACGAACACGCGAACCGCGCCACGCCGGGCGGCGTGGACGGCCTGGAGGCGGTCGGCATCGGGTTCGCGCTGTCGTCGTGGGGCACCGGCGGGCGCCCCGCCTGTCAGGTCACGGTGCGCGTCGAACCCGACGGCGGGGTGACCGCGGAGGTCGGCAGCCAGGACCTGGGCACCGGCACGCGCACCTACCTCGCGGCGATCGTCGCGGAGGAGCTCGGCCGCGAGGTGTCCGAGGTGCAGGCGCGCCTGGGCGACTCGCGCCTCGGCGCCGCGAACGCGTCCGGGGGCAGCACGACCACGCCCTGCCTCGCCCCGGCGATCCAGGACGCGGCGCGCAAGATGCGCAACCACATGGCGGAGGTCGCGGCGCGCGTGCAGGACTGCGACGTCTCCGAGGTCGCGCTCGGCCCGGACGGCGCGCGCGGACCCGGCGGGACGCTGTCCTGGACCGAGCTGTGCGCCGCCCTGCCGCCCGAGGGCGCGGCGGTGCGCGGTGAGTGGGTGCCCGACCTGGCGACGACCGGCGTCGCCTGCACCCAGGCCGCGCGCGTGCGCGTCGACCTGCTGACCGGCCGCGTGAAGGTCGAGAAGATGGTCTGCGTGCAGGAGTGCGGTCGACCGCTGAACCGCATGGCCATCGAGAGCCAGGTGCGCGGCGGCATGATCGGCGCGCTGTCCTACGCGCTGCTCGAGGAGCGGCGCGTCGATCCGGTGCTCGGCATCGCGCTGACCGCCGACCTGGAGA
>JAUHYB010000569.1 GCA_030426745.1 bacterium | reverse complement strand
GGCTCGCAGGCGTACCTGCAGGCGCCGCTGACGCTGGACCGGCGTACCGTCGCCACGCTGCTTAACGAATCGGTCATCGGCATGGCCGGCGAACGCACGGCCATCGGCGACGCCATCGGCCTTGCGGTCAAGCGACTGCGCGAGCTCTCCCCCCTCTACGAGATGGTGCAGGAAGGCATCGACCTGACCACGATCAACTGGTCCGCCGACCACTGATCCCCCGCGCCGACTCGACGTCCCGTACAGACCGAACACACCTCCACCCAGAACGCATCGAGAAACCGTCATGGCTTACAGCGACAAGGTCCTCGACCACTACAACAACCCCCGCAACGTGGGGTCGCTCGACAAGGACAAGAACTCCGTCGGAACCGGCGTCGTCGGCGCCCCCGAGTGCGGCGACGTGATGAAGCTGCAGATCGAGGTCGAAGGCGACCGGATCGTCGACGCGAAGTTCAAGACCTTCGGCTGCGGCTCCGCGATCGCCTCGTCCTCCCTGGCCACCGAGTGGATCAAGGGCAAGACCGTCGACGAGGCGCTGGCCATCAAGAACACGCAGATCGTCGAAGAGCTCAGCCTGCCGCCGGTGAAGATCCACTGCAGCGTGCTGGCCGAGGACGCGATCAAGTCGGCGATCGCCGACTACAAGTCGAAGAGCGGCGAACAGAAGGAGGACTAGTCCCGTGATCTCGATCACCGAACGCGCGCTCTCCGAGGTGAAGCGCATCATCGAAGAACAGTCCCTGCCCGAAGCTACGGCGCTGCGCGTCGGCGTGAAGGGCGGCGGGTGCTCCGGCTTCTCGTACACCCTGGGCTTCGACGACAAGGTCAACGAGACCGACCAGATCCACGAGCAGGACGGCGTCCGCGTGGTCTGCGACCCGAAGAGCTTCCTGTACCTGAACGGCACGCAGATCGACTTCGAGGACAACCTGATGGGCCGCGGCTTCAAGTTCGGGAACCCGAACGCGTCGAAGACCTGCGGCTGCGGCGAGTCCTTCACCGTCTGATCCCCGGCCGTCCGACCACCGCCGCGCGAGAGTCCGCGATGCCGATCTGCCCCGCCTGCAACGCCGAGCTCGAGACGCCGCTCGCGTGCGGCGCGTGCGGCGCGTTGATCGAGCAGGAAGGCGACGTCGACCCGTTCGCGATCTTCGGGCTCGAGCGCGGCTGGCAGGTCGACCAGAGCGACTTGCAAGCCCGCCTGCGCACGTTCAGCCGGCTCGTGCACCCCGACTTCTACGCCGCGGCCGGCGACGCGGCGCGCGAGCTGGCGGAGCGCGCCAGCGCGCTGCTGAACGAGGCGCACGACGTGCTGTCCGACGACTTCCGCCGCGCGGACTGGCTGGTCCGCGCGCTCGGCGGCCCCAGCGAGTCGGACGAGCGCCAGATGCCGCAGGCCTTCCTGATGGAAGTGCTCGAGTGGAACGAGACGCTCGACGCGGCGCGCGACGCCGCGCCCGGCAGCGACGCGCGCGCGGCGCTCGAGCGGCTCGGCCCGACGCTGCAGGCGGAGCGCGCCGACGCGATGCAGCGCGTCGGCGGCCTGCTCACGCCGCTGCCCGCCGCGGGCGCCGACGCGCTCGCCGTGCTGCGCCGCGAGCTGAACGCCGTGCGCTACCTCGACCGCGCCCTGCGCGAGTGGAAGGCGCTGCGCCTGGCCGACGCCGGCGCGCGCTGACCGCCCTTGCGCGGCGCCCCCCGTCGCGCAACGAACCGTCCGCGAACGAAGCGCCCTCCGGCGCGCTCGCGGCTCATCCGCACTCCACACCCTCCGCACCCCCCCCAGCATCCGATGGGCTACATCGAGCTCAACGTCCTGAACAACGAGTCGAAGGTCGTCGCCATGGGCATCGACCTCGGCACGACGAACTCCCTGGCCGCCCTGTGGGACGACGGTCGCCCGCGCGTCATCAAGCCCGACGGCAAGAACGGCAAGATCCCGTCCGTCGTGCAGTTCCCCTCCGGCGACGGGATCCCGCTCGTCGGGCGCGCCGCGCTGGCGCAGGCCGTCGTCGATCCGCGCCACACGATCTTCAGCGTCAAGCGCCTGATGGGTCGCGGCCTCGCGGACGTGCAGGACGACCTGGCCGCCTTCCCGTTCCCCGTCACGGAGAACGAGCGCGGCCTGCTGCAGATCGACGTGCACGGCAA
>JAUHYB010000568.1 GCA_030426745.1 bacterium | reverse complement strand
CGCGCGCTTCCGCCGCCGCCGCCGCCGCCTCGTGCGTCGCCCCGCGCGCCACGCGCCCGGCCCGCGCGAGCGCGACGTAGCGCGCCTCCGCTTCCCTGCGGTGTCCGCCGGCGTAGCGCGCGCGGGCGAACAGGAGCTCGCCGCGGTCGCCCGGCGCCAGCCGTCGCGCGGCGCGCGCCAGCACTTCCGCGTCCGGCCAGTCGCGCCGGTCGGTCACGCGGCACGCCAGCAGGTTGCCGTCCACCGGGCGGCCGTCGGCCAGCGCGGCGGCCGCCTCGGCCTCGACCTCGCGCCGCCACCGCGCCGCGTCGGGGCGGTCCGCGCCGGCGGTCCACAGGCGGCCGTCGCGGTCGCGCGACAGGACCAGCTCCGCCGCCTGCCGCAACAGGCGACCCTGCGCGCTCCGGTGGACACGCGCGAGTTCCTGCGCGCTGCGCTCGTGCAAGCGATGCAGCTCGACGCGGTAGCGCTCGCGGCCCAGGCGATCCGACGGCACCCAGCCGCGCAACACCTCCTCGACGCGCGCTTCCAGGTCCGCGACCAGCCGCCACCACGCGCGGCGACGGCGCCATTGCGCGCGGCTCGGCCGGCGCTCGACAGGGCGTTTCATGAGACGTCTCCTCCCAACAGGGCCAGCGTCGCGCGTCGCGCGCGCCGGGCGGTCTCCAGGGGATCCGCGCCGCTCTGCTCGAGCGGGCGGCGTTCGATCACGAGGCGGACGAAGGCCCGGCGCTCCTCGTGCGGTCGTGCGTGGAAGCGCGCGCAGGCGGCGCGCAGGTCGTCGGCGCGCAACGACAGCGGTCGCGCGAGCGCGGCGAAGGCCTCGCCGGCGGGCGACGCGCCGGCCGCGCGTTCCTCGTCGAGCAGGTCGTCGACCGCCTCGTCGACGCGCGCGGCGAGCCAGTCGTCCAGCGCCGGCCGCCCGCGATAGGTCGCGCCCTGCCGCGCGCACAGCGCGAGCGCTCGCAGGTGCACGCGGTCCGCGTCCATCATCCACGCGCCGCGACGCAGCGCGGCGACGACGAGCGGACGCAGGCCCAGCGGATCGCCGTCGACGATGCGCGCGAGGACCTCGCGCGGCGTGCCGGCGAACAGCAGCGCGCGGCGGTCGGCGGGGCGGGAGGGGTCGGTCGTGCGCGTCGCGGTGTGGATCGCGGGGTGCGTCGGGGTGCGAGTCATGGCGGGGAGCGAGGGGTGCGGGGCTCGTCGAGGGGCGCGAGCCCGTTCCAGGCTAGGGGGCGCACCGGAACGCGCCGGGGCCGCGCCGGGTCGACCGCCGGGTCGGAGCGCTGTCGTCCGCGCAAGTCCCCGAGGGCGCCCGACCTGCGGCGTGGTCCCGCCGCTGGG
The DNA here is from genome assembly GCA_030426745.1 of bacterium. Classification (GTDB taxonomy): domain Bacteria; phylum Planctomycetota; class UBA1135; order UBA1135; genus JACKHV01. The sequence goes on along the minus strand of JAUHYB010000568.1, from coordinate 820 downwards.
ACGCGGCGGCCGGCGCGCGCGCCCGGAACGCGGAGACGCCTCGGATTCCCCACTCCGCCGCGCGCCGACGCGCCCTGATCGGTTTCAGCGCGGTCCCGCGAACTCCGCTGTTGCCCCTCGCCCCTCGCGCTGGGACCATGCGCGGCTCGCCCGGCCCGCCCGGACTCCCCAGACACCCCCACCAAGAGACCGAACACCGTGCAGATCTCCCTGAAAGGACGGAACGGCGTCATCCTCGGCGTCGCGAACAAGCGCTCCATCGCCTGGGCCTGCGCCAAGTCGCTGGCGCGCGAAGGCATGCGCCTCGCCTTCACCTACGTCGGCGAGCGCATGGAGAAGACCGTGCGCGAGCTCGCGTCGGAGTGCGAGGGATCGATCGTCCTGCCGTGCGACGTCACCAAGCCGGAGGAGATCGACGCGGCCTTCTCGGAGATCGGCAAGGAGTTCGGGCACCTGGACTGCGTGGTGCACGGGGTCGCGTTCGCCCGCCGCGAGGAGTTGCAAGGCGACTTCCACTCCTTGTCGAAGGAGGGCTACATGATCGCGCACGAGGTGTCGGCGTACTCGTTGACCGCGATCGCGCGGCGTGCGCTGCCGCTGATGGAAGGGCGTGAAGGGTCGATCGTCACGCTGTCGTACATCGGGGGCGAGCGCGTGATCCCGAACTACAACGTGATGGGGATCGCGAAGGCCGCGCTGGAAGCGAGCGTGCGGTACCTGGCGGCGGATCTGGGGCAACGCGGGATTCGCGTGAACGCGATCTCGGCGGGACCGATCCGGACGTTGTCCGCGTCGGGGGTGAGCGGGTTCACCGAGATGC